>NZ_FPBW01000037.1:0-53547 GCF_900116795.1 Methylobacterium sp. UNCCL125
CCGGTCAGGAGGGCCGTGGCGGCGCTCGCGAGAAGAAGCTTCTTGATCATCTGGTCCTCTGTCTCCCGTTAGGCGGGATGTGTGCGGGGCGGACAGGACGTCAGGATGTGCGGACGCGATAGTGCATTGTTGCAACAGCGTCGGCGGGGGTCCGGAGGCGGTGGACCGGAAGGTGCGCTGGAGCACATCATCTCGGCGTCGTGATCGAAGGATCGGGAACTATTTCGTGACATCTGCCGCGTCGCCCCGCCGCGATGACCAATATGTCGGGCGTCGCCCGCTCATCTCTCCGCGTCTCGCCACGCGCGGGCGATCCGATCGCGCCGAACCGCTTCGGCGAAACGCTTGATCCAAGTTGTTGTCCGCGCCGTCGCGCGCAGTGAGGCTTCAACCGAAGAAGACGCCCGAGGCGACCCCGAGGCGACGTCGCGGAGGGCGCTTCATGGATCGATCGGCCTGCTTCCACGACGCGTCCCAGATGGCTGAACGTCCCCTGGATTCCGACGCCGGTCTGGTTCGGGCCTCGTGCCGGCTGGCGACCGCCCGCTTCCTCGAGGACATCGTGACGATCCTCCGGGAGACGGCCCGGGAGATCGCCGGCTCCGATGGGATTGCCGTGGTGCTGCGCGAGGGCGACGCCTCATACTACGCCGCCGAGGACGCCATCGAGCCGTTGTGGCGCGGCCGCCGGTTTCCGTTGACCTACTGCGTTTCGGGACGGGCCATGCTCGATGGCGCGACCATCGTCGTGCCGGACATCGAGTGCGATCCCCGGGTGCCGATCGCGGCCTACCGACTGACCTCGATGCGCAGTCTCGTGGTGGTTCCGATCGGCTCCCCCGAGCCGGTCGCCGCCCTCAGCGCCTATTGGTGCGCCTCCGTCATCCCCGACGACGGGACCGTTCGCCGGCTCGAGGGTCTGGCCCGGCACGCGGCGGCGGCCTTGGATCGAATCCGTCCGAGCGGGCCGTGACGGTCGGTGCCGGCCGTTCGGATCCTGCGGGCCGGCGGGATCGATCGGCCGCTCAGGCCGTTCCCCGCCTTCATCGCCCTGCACGGAAGTCCCAGACCCGCCTCATGAAGCGCCTCACCCTCATCGGCATCTTCGTCGCCCTGCTACTCGCCATTGTGGCGATCGCGGCCACGTGGTCGACGGTCACGCCCGTCAATCCGGCCGTCGCGCCGGATACGTCGTCGACACCCAACCCCACCGCTCAGCGGAAATGATGCGGCATGACGGGCCTCCCGGCGTGCCGATCCTGATCGACCGGACCCGCTGATGAAATCTCCGTCGAGATTCTGGCAAAGAGGCACATTTCTATGCCAGATCATCCCGGTTGTGCGGCCGGGATTCGCGTCATGAGTGAGATTTCGAGGACGCCGATCGACGCGACCGACGGATTCAATACGCCGTTCGACCGGTTGCAGGCCGCCCTCGATGCATCCGGTGTGGTCGGCGCCTGGGAGTGGGACATCCGCCGCGGCACCATAGTCTATGATGCCGGGGCGGCCCGGTTGCTCACCGGCGATCCGGCCCTCGCCGGTACGGAGATCAGCGGCGCCGACGCGCTGGCCGCCGTCCATCCGGACGACCATCCGTGGCTGCTGGACCAGGTCCAGCGGGCCGTGCGGTCGGGTGATCTGGTGCTGGCCGAGTACCGCGTCGTGCAGGGCGGAGCCGAGCACTGGCTGATCAGCCGCGGACGGACCGTCCCGGATTCCGCAGGGCGGCCGATCCGGGCGCGCGGCATCATCATCGACATCACGGAACTCCGGGAAGGCGGCGACCGCTACGTCTTCACCAGCGCGGCGGCGCCGGACGACCCCTTGAGCCGTGCGGCCGATCTGGCCATCGCGCTCAGGCAGGCGCTCGGCGAGGATGCGGCGGCGGAACTCCGCCTCGCGGCCGACGGATTGTTGATGAGCCTCGGCCGCGCCCTGGCCCGGACGATGGGTCGACGCTGAGCGGGATCCGGGTGACCTCCGACCGGACCGCCCGCGCGATCCTCCGGGAGGGTCCGCCGGGCTGGCCGGGAGGAACGCAAGGCACAGGATCTCGAGGCCGCCCGCGAAGCGTTCGGAACGCGTGCGCCGGACGTTCGGCCGGCCCGGCGAAAGCGTCCGATCCTGCGGCTCTCGGCAGCGGTCCCGCGTTCGCGGCCCTGCGGATCCCGGGCCCGACGAAGCTCCCGAACGCGGCGGCCAGGACACCCGGCCGCCCGAGCCGCCGCGCGGCATGCCAACCTGGAGCGCCTGACGGCGATCGCCGGCACGGTCCGGGGCCGTCGCGCCGGGCCACCGCCGACCGTCGCGTCGGCGACGCGCCTGTTCGCGATGCCATTGCCGGTTCCGGCAAGCGGGCGGCTGCGCCGCACGGGTGCCGAATCTGGCCGCCACCCGGGTGTCCATGATCCCGGACGATCTTCGGTGGCACGAGACGGGTCGTCACGCGATCCCGGCGACCGACGCGGCGCCATCGCCTCTCGGAGGCCGTAGGGCACGAGAAAATCGGAATCTATTCGATGAGTCTTCGTTCGATTTTTACCTTGTTTAAACCCTTGTTGAGCCCAAACGATCTGAACGTAAACCGCTATTTGGAAATCTGCACATGAACGAGACCTTCGATGAAGCCTCCAACACCTTGGCCGTTATAACGGCCGAGCTTGTTGCGGCCTACGTGTCGAACAATCCGGTTCCGGCCTCGGAGTTGCCGGCCCTGATCGCGCGGGTGCATGGCGCGGTCAGCGGGCTCGTCGCCGGGACCCTGACGCCGGAATCCGGGGCGGCGCCCCAGGCCGAGATCGAGAAGCCGGGCGCGGCCCAGGTCCGCAAGTCGGTCCGGCAGGACGGGATCGTCAGCTTCATCGACGGCAAGACCTACAAGACGCTGAAGCGCCACTTGGCCAGCCACGGCCTCGATCCACGCAGCTACCGGGACCGCTACGGCCTTCCGGCCGACTACCCGATGGTCGCCCCGGGCTATGCCGAGCAGCGCTCCGCCCTCGCAAAGGCGATCGGCCTGGGCCAGCCCGGCGCCATGGCCCGTCGCGGCGGCGCGAAGCGCTGATCCCCCGCGGGCGTGACGTCGCCGGACGGCGCCGCGTCCCGTTCCCCCCGACGGAGCCGGGATCGTCAATCGTCCGTCACGGCGACGGACCGGCCGGGGGCAGCCGCGGGGAGATCGTCCGCCTCCGTCCGGCCACGGCATAATCCCAGGCGATCAGCCGTCTTGCCGGTCGAGGCGCTGCGCCATCGCCCTTCGCCGCCCGGTGATCGGCAAAGGCGATCGGCAAAGGCGATCGTCTCGGCCTCCCTGAGACGAATCTCCGCAGGTCTCGTCTCGGGACCAGGGTGCATCGCGCTTCGAATTTGTATAGAACAGATCATGAACAGAGCGCTTCGGATCGGCAGTTTCAACCGCCGACGCGTCCTGTCTCGGATCGCGGTGGAGCCCTGTGGATTGATCGAGAGAGCCTCAAGGCCGACGCGGCTGTACCGTTTCCATTGTACGGACGGCCACGAGCTGGTGACCGACCTGTGCGGCAGCCGGTTGCCCGACGGGGCGCCGATGCGGGCCCATGCCGAGCGCGTCGCCCTCGCTCTGATGGAGCGGGTCGTGGAGCGGTTCGATTGGTCGGGCTGGCAGGTCGAGGTCTACGACGCCAAGGGGCGGCGCGTCTGGATCCGGGCCTTTCCCGACGTGAACGTCGACACGCGGGCCGCCTGAGGCGGGCGGCCGCCGAGAAGGAGAAGCAGATGGCCTACAAGCCGAAATCCGCCGCGGAGACCAAGGCGCGGGATCTGGGGCTCGCCCTGGCCCGGATCGCCGAAGGGGCTGGCCTGCCGGCGAGCATCGGGGTCGATCAGGTGCGGCGCGCGAGTCCGCGGCTGACCCCTCTGGCGGTCGGCCAGATGGTGCGCAAGGAGCGGGACACCGTGGAGGCGACCCTGGCCGAGCGCGGACTGGCGCTCGTCGATTATTCCGATCAGGGGCCGGGTCGCGGGATGGAATTCTGCATCGACACGGCCACCTGAGCGGCTCGATCAGGCGGTCGCCGGGCGGCTGCGCAGGAGGCGGCCCAGGAGGCGGAACGGCAGCAGCGGCAGCTTGATCAGCGCCGTGACCACCAAAACCGCCACGACGGTAAGAAGCGCCAGAACAGAGTTCATCATGCGCGTCGGACTCCCATGACCGGCTCGCCCCTCGGGCCGGGAGTGCTACGAGGCGCCCGGAACACGGCGAGACTATGAACGGGTCAGAGCCATTCGGTCGCAGCCGGGCGTCGGGGATGAGCGTGGGCTCTGTGACTCCGCTCGGGTGGTCCCACCCCGCAGGCCCACGCCGCGCCGTCGGGAAGCGGTTCGGGAAGCGGTTCGGGGAGGAGTTCGACATGTGCAGGGGTCTCGCCGGCGGCTTGGCCGGGTTCGCGGTCACGGCTGTGCTGTCCCTGGCCGGGCCAGCCGCCGCCCAAGTCCAAGCTCCGATCGTCCAGGCTCAGGTCCATGTGCGCTATGCCGATCCGGACCGGTTCACCGATGCCGAGAACCGGTTCGGCTCCGGGCAGCCGCTCCGGGTCACCCTCGCCGAGCTGACCCGGATCTTCCGGGATCTCGGCACGGCGCGGCTCCGCCCGGATGAGCGCCTCGACATCATCGTCCTCGATGTCGATCTCGCCGGCTTCGAGCGCCCCGGCTTCGCGACGCCGACGGGCCTGCGGGTCGTGACGGATGCGACGCCGCCACGGATCCGCTTCGCCTATGTCCTGCACCGCGGCGGTCGAATCGTCGCGCAGGGCGAGGACACGGTGACGGATATCAACTTCCTGCTGACGTCTAACCCGCGTTTCTCCACCGGCAGCCTGTATTACGAGCGCCAGCTCCTGCGCGACTGGTTCGCCCGGCGCTTTCCGGAGCCGGCGGGCCGCCGCTAGGGCACGTCACCGGCGGTTCGTCCCTGCATTCGTCCTGTCGGATCCGACAGGGCCGCGGACATCCGCCGTGGCCCTCGTGGAGCGCGCTGTGGCGTGGTGGCGTGAAGACCGATGCGATGTCGCGACATCCGGCCTTCCGGACCCGTGAGATGGTTGCAAGACCCGGAACCGATGGCCGCTTCGACGATGAGGGCGCCCCTATCAAGCCCCGGGGCTGTGTAGTACCTGGTCGTGATCTGCACGACGGGCCGCCCCCGGGCCGGTCGCGGAACGATCCCCGCTCCAGTCCCGCGGCGCTCGCCCGGGCTGGAGCCTCCAGTCGGTCACCGCATGAGCGAGGCCTGCATCTTCTCGGCCGGCTGCAGCGAACTCGCGGACCTGGTCCGGACCTATGATTGGACGCAGACGCCGCTGGGGCCCCTGGCGGATTGGCCCCAGAGCCTGATCTTCACGGTCAGCACCCTGCTGCAATCGCCGGTGCCGATCGTGCTGCTGTGGGGCGAAGACGGCATCATGATCTACAACGATGCCTATTCCGTCTTCGCGGGGGCGCGCCATCCCAAGCTCCTCGGCTCCAAGGTGCGCGAGGGCTGGCCCGAGATCGTCGATTTCAACGACAACGTGATGCGTGTCGGACTGGCCGGCGGGACGCTCTCCTACAAGGACCAGGAACTGACCCTGCACCGCTACGGCCAGCCCGAGCCGGTCTGGATGAACCTCGACTACTCGCCGGTCTTCGGCGCGGATGGTCGGCCCGCCGGGGTCATCGCCATCGTGGTCGAAAGCACCGAGCGGGTGTTGGCCGAGCGCCGCCTGCGGGAGAGCGAGGAGCTGTTCCGCACCCTCGCCCAGGGGATCCCGCAGCTCGTCTGGCGCGCCGCGATCGACGGTGCCTGCATCTGGTCCAGCCCGCAATGGCACGCCTATACGGGTCAGACCGAGGCGACGAGCCGGGGCTGGGGCTGGCTGGACGCGGTCCATGCGGACGATTACGCGGCGGCCGAGACCGCTTGGCGCGAGGCTCCGGTGAGCGGCCACCTCTCCTTCGAGCACCGGCTCCGCAACGCGGCCGAGCAGCGCTTCTGCTGGTTCCAGACCCGGGCCGCCCCGGTCCGCGACGCGCAGGGCCGGATCGTCGAGTGGCTCGGAACCTCGACCGACATCGACGATCTGCGCCAGTTTCAGGAGCGGCAGCAGGTCATGGTCGCCGAGCTGCAGCACCGGACCCGGAACCTGCTCGGCGTCGTGCGCTCCATCGCCCAGCAGACGATGGCTCAGACCGGGCCCGGCGAGACGTTCCGGGAGCGCTTCAACGACCGACTGTCCGCCCTCTCCCGGGTCCAGGGCCTCCTCTCCCGCTCGGATCAGGAGCCGATCACGCTCCGCGCCCTGATCGAGACGGAACTCGCCGCCCTCGACGCTCCGGCCATGCAGGGGCGCATCCGGCTCCACGGCCCCATGGTGCGGCTGCGCAAGGCGACGGTGCAGACCTTCGCGCTGGCCCTGCACGAACTCGCCACCAACGCGCTGAAATACGGCGCGCTCACCAGCGAGGAGGGGCGCCTGACGGTGACGTGGCGGACCTACCGGGCGGACGATGGCGGCGGCCGGCTGCTGGTGGAATGGGTGGAGGACGGTCTCGTTCGTCGACCGGATTCGGCGGACGCGCCGCCGCGGGGCGGATACGGGCGGGAACTGATCGAGCACGCCCTCCCCTATGCCCTCAAGGCGACCACCAGCTACGAACTCGGCGACACCGCGCTCTATTGCGCGATCAACATTCCCCTTCCCGACGGAGAAGCCGCAGGCAGCCCCGCATGACCCCGACTCCACGCACGCTGGCCGGCAGGCGGGTCCTGCTGGTCGAGGATGACTACTTCATCGCCATCGATCTCAAATCCGGCTTCGAGGCGGGCGGTGCCGAGGTGCTGGGACCGGTGCCCAGTGTCGGCGAGGCGCTGGCGCTGATCGCCCGCACGGCCGCGATCGACGCCGCGGTGCTCGACATCAACCTGCAGGACGAGCTCGTCTACCCCGTCGCCGACGCGCTGCACGCGCGGGGTGTGCCGTTCCTGTTCGCGACCGGCTACGATCCGGTCGCGGTGCCGTCCCTCCACGGAGCCGTGGCCCTCTGCCAGAAACCTCTCGACCCGCAGATCGTGACGCGCGCGCTGTTCGGCTGAAGCACCGGGTCCCGCGCCCGCGCCGGACCCGGTTGTCGGGGCTTCGGCCAATCGGGCGGGTGTTTCCCGTGAAACATCTCCGCCTGCGCGCCGCTCTGCATCGGAGCGCCGTTACTGTCCCGAACGACACGAGACGGGCTTCGGACGGAGCGGCCATGCATCGGCAGGGGATGGTGGGCCCGCCGTGCGGCTCATCGATCCCCGAAGGCGCGCACGAGGGCCCCGGCGGCCAGCCACAATCCTCTCAGGAGCCATCCGACCAGCCGAACCGCCTGGACCAGCAGCTCGATCCCTTCGAGCAGATCGACCAGCCGCCGCAACCGGCCGGGCCGGCGCGATGCCGGCTCGGCCTCGATTGACGGATCGCCCGATTCTCTGCGGTCCTGCATGCCTCTCTCCGGAGCACGGCGCCGGCCTGCGTGCGGTCGGCGTGCCTCACCATGCGGCCTGGAGGCCTGCGGCGAAGACCTGGGCGGTGGCGCCCGGACGCACGTCACCGGTGTAGCCCAGGGTCAACCGCACGCCGTCCGCCACCGGCCCGGTCAGGCTCACCCCCAGGACCGCCCCGTCCCGGCCGAGGGCGCTGGTGCGGGCGGCAAACTGCGCCCCGAACAGGCCGGAGCGGACCACCGCGTAAGTGTCGGCCAGCTCGTGCGCCCAATAGGCCCGACCCTCCAGCCGGAGGTCCGGCACGCCCGCGAAGGCCACGCTCGCCACGCGGCCGCCCACGAGGTTGCGCGCCGCGTCGAGATCGGCCACCGCGAATCCCTGGCCGCCCAACCCTTGGCCCCCGAACCCCTGGCCCACCAGGCCACCCCGCTCGGCCACCCGGCCGCGCGTCAGCCGGTCGTAGCTGAACCCCACCTCCGGCACGACCTCGACCGGCAGATCCACGGCCAGCGCGTACCCGGCAAAGCCCGCCACCCCGCCGTTCCAGCCCGAGGCCAGACCGCTCGCCTGCGACACCGCCGTGCCCAGGGCCACCGTCCGGTCGATCCGCCCGTCCGCGTACGACACCCCCGCCGTCCCGCGCAGCACCACCGGCCCCAGACGCGTCTGCGCGTACAGGCTGCCGCCGTAGCTGTCCGTGGTGAACCGGCCGAGCCCCGCCCCCCGCGACGTGCCGGTCTCGCGCAGGTAGCTGAACGCCCCGCCCACCTGCGTCTCCGCCCCGACCTGCCGGTCGACGCCCACGAGCAGGCCGCCCGCGCCGTAACCGGCGCCCGAGGCCGCCCGATCGCCGGCCCGGTCGCCGAACCCGTACAGCGCGTCCGCCCAGACCCGGCCCTCGCCCACCGCCAGCGGCTGGTCCGGCACCCCGGCGGCGCCGCGCACCTGCAGCGCCGTGCGGTTCGGGCCCAGGCCCGGATCGCACGCCCCGAACGCCGCCGTCCCGCCGCCCAGCCCGCGCTGGTGCCGGTCGATCGCGTCGGCGATCAGCCGGCGCGCGGAGAGATCGGTCATCACCGCGTCGCCGTAGCTCTGGCCCGACAGGCTGGCCAGGCTGCCCGGCAGGGTGGCCGGGCTGGCCGCGTAGAGCGGATCGTAGACCCGCGCCCGGGCCGCGTCCGGCCGGGTGCCGGCGGCCGGGCGGGCGACGTCCAGCGCCGCGCCCACGGCCTGGGCGTTGCCGGTCTGGGAGAGGCCCAGCCCGGCGAGGTTGCCGTAGGCCGCCGGCGTGACCACGAGGTCGAGGCCGGTGGCGGCGTAGAGGGCGTCGAAGCGCGTGCCGGCCGGAAGCCCCGTCGTCGGCTGGGCGAGGCCGGTGAACGAGCCCGACAGCCCCCCTTGAGCGGTGAGGACGCCGAAGCGCTGGCCGAGGGCCGGGGTGAAGGCGTTGGTGGCGTTGCCGGTGAGGCCGCGCAGCTCCGGCACGAGGGTGCCCCCCGCCGACACCGTGCCGGTGGCCCCCAGCGCCAGGAGCCGGGCGTAGCTGCCGGCACCCGTGCCGGTGCCGGGTCCGTCGATGTCGAGGCCGAGACGGCTGCCGGGGGCGAAGGCCACCGGGCCGAGCACCGTGAGGGTGCCGGGGGAGTTGCCCGGCCGCAGGGCGCCGGCCACCGTGACCGGGGCGGCGATCGTGCCGATGCCGCGCAGGGTGCCGGCGGCGGCCACCGTCACGGGCGAGGCCCAGAGGCCGTTGAGTGCGAGCGTGCCGGCCTGGATCGTGGTCGGGCCGGAGAAGCGGCCGGTGCCGGTGAGCGTGAGCGTGCCGGTGCCGGCCTGGGTCAGGCTGGTGGGGCTGGCGGTCTCCAGGATGGCGCCGGCATAGGTGGTGGAGGCCGGGCCGGCGACCGTGAGGGCGCCGTTGCCCAGGACGGCGGAGGCGGGGCCCGACAGGCTCGCCACCGTGAGGGCGCCGCCGCCGAGGTCGAGGGCGCCGGCATTGGTCAGGGTGGTGAGGCCGGCCAGCGGCCCGGTGACCTGGATCAGCCCGGTGTTGGTCAGCGCGCCGTTGAGCTGCCCGGACAGGCGGGCGAGGCCGGTATTGGTCAGGTCGGTGGTGAGGGTGCCGTCGCTGGCGACGAGGCCGGCATTGCCGAAGCCGGCCGGCGCGGTGAGGCTGGCGGTCTGGGCGAGGACGACGATGCCGGCATTGGCGAGTGGCCCGGCGAGGCTGTAGCGGCCGCCTGCGGTGACGGCGAGGGTCGCGCCGGCGGCGTTGGCGAGGGTGCCGTCGCTGGCGACGTTGCCGGAGACGGCGAGCAGCCCGGCGTTGTTCGCGATGGCGCCGTCGATGCGGCCGGCGCTGGCCAGCACGGTGCCGGTGTTGGTCAGGCCGCCCGCGAGGGCGCCGCTGCTGGCGAGGCTGCCGGTGTTGGCCACCCCGCCGGTGATCGTGCCGGTGTTGAGGGCCAGCCCAGCATTGGCGAGGCCGCCCGTGATGGTGCCGCTGTTGCCCAGGACGCCGAGATTGCCGACGCCGCCGGAGACCAGGCCGGCATTGAGGAGGCTCGCCGCGGGGCCGATGCGGACCGGTGCGGCGAGGCTGCCGGTGGCGGTCAGGGTCAGGGTGCCGGCGCCGACCAGGGCGCCGCCGGTGACGGTGTTGGCGGCCGACAGGATGGCGGTGCCGGGTCCGGTCTTGACGAGCACGCCCGGCTGGCTGCCGTCGGCGATCGGACCCGCGAAGGTGGACGTGCCGCCGTCGATCTGCAGGGTGCCGGGGCCGGAGAGGGTGAGCGGGCGGGCGGTGGCGAATCCGTCGGCCAGGACCTCGAGGGTGCCGCCGCCGAGGGTCAGGCCGGTGCCGGCGGCGCCGAGGTTGGCGTCGCGAGAGACGGCGAGGGTGCCGCCGTAGACGGCGGTGCCGCCGGCATAGCTGTTGGTGCCGGCGAGTTCGAGGGTGCCGAGCCCGGTCTTGATCAGGCCGCCGACGCCCGAGATGTCGTTGGCGAAGCGGCCGTAATAGGCTTGGCCGTTATAGGTGGTGTTGACCGTCCAGGTCGAGGTGAACTGGCCCGGACCGTCGATCGCCTTGCCGAGGTTGAGCAGGCCCCAGCCGAAGGTGGCGTTCGGGGCGTTGGCCGGTCCATCGCCGAGGTGGGTGGCGGTGGTGAACATCGTCTGGGCGATCTGCGGCGCCGTCAGGAACGGGAACGCCTGCATCAGCACGGCTGCGGCACCGGAGACATGCGGCGCTGCCATCGATGTACCATTTTTTAACCCGTATCCGCCGCCTGGAACGGTCGAGTAGATACCCACGCCGGGGGCGGCTATACACCAAGCTGCTGTCACGCCGCATAGATTGCTGAAAGATCCGATTTGATTGTTTTTGTCAGTTGCGACGACTGAAACGATGTAGCCTGACAAGTCTGAAAAATCGACCTTCGACTGATCGATCGGCCGATTTTGACCATCATTGAGCTGATAGACGCCGATGTTTGCGTTGCTTGGACGTATGAAAGGATAGAACGCAACGCCGGTCGGATTGACGGCGACTTTTTCCTGATCTTCACGCTCATTGCCAGCCGCAAAGACTAGCAGCATACCTTTGTCTGCGGCACGTTTGAGGGCGCTGTACTCCGCCAGTGCGTCGCCGTATTCGTATGATTGTATTTTCAGCTGAACGTAATAAGGATTAGATATTACATTGCCGTTATCATCGAGAATGAGCTTGGTCGGCAAGGAGGGGCCATAGCTGCCATTGAGAACTCGCGCCCCATTGGCTGCCGCGAAATCAACCGCGGCATTGGCATCGGTCGAGATTTCGTTGAGGCCCAATCTCTGCTTGATAAAATTGGCCTCGGCCGGGCCCATAATCGCATTCAGTGAGAGCAGCGTGCTTTCAAAAGCGACGCCCATCATCTCGCCGCCGGCTGCAGATGCCCCGATCGTTCCTGAAACGTGCGTCCCATGACTGTTGAGGTCGACGAGAAGAGTGCTGCGGATCGCTCCAGGGGGATCGGTGAGCCAAAAGTTCCGAGAGGCAGACGATATCCGCCCAGCAAATTTCGGGTGATTGGGGTCGATGCCGCTATCGACAACTGCCACCGAGACGCCGAGCCCCGTATAGCCATGCGCGTAAGCCGTCGCGGCATTGATCGCGGCGAGCCCCCAATCACCTTGGTAAGCCGACCAGTTCGAGAAATCAGCCGCTGTCAGTCCGAAAGTCGAGGGCGAGCGCGCCGGCACGGTCTGCGCCGCCACAGGTCCCAGAGCCAGCGCGAGCGTGGCGAGCGAGCTGCCGACCAGCAATCCCATCCGGACGGGGCCGCACCGTCGCGTTCCGGCGCCCGTGCTCCTGCTCGGATCACAGGATCCGGTCGCATGCTCGACGTCGCTATACTGTTGGACCATCGGACTGACCCCCGTCATGCCTGTCACAGACTTTGCGCGGGGGTTAGAAAATGCGGCTTTAACGAACTATCACATTGCAGCCACACTCTGCGCCACGCGCAACATTCTGAAACGGGGATCCCCCTTTCTGAGACGGAAGGAACCATCCCACCGGCGCGCAGGTCAGAATCCTCCGATGCTGGGCCCGCTGCGGCCCGGTCGGGCGACACCTGCGTCGAATCGCACGCCGCAGCGACAAACGACAGTGTACAGCTGCTCGGGGCGGCGGGAGATAGGAGGACTGTCCGGATGGACGCGGCTAACGTGCGGGACGACCCGACCGCGTTGCCACGCGTCACCTTGGGGCAGGCCCTCGTTCTTCATCGGTCGCGCTAACAGCAGGTGTCAGGCTCCACGTATGTCTTCCGAGGAGAGAAACCGGGACCCGGACGTGGCACCAGCCGGCGGCGCCGCCCCAGGCGGCGAGGTCGCCTGCCTGCGGTTCGAGCCGCCCGGTGATCCGGAGGCGCTCGGCCGGGCCTGGCAGGACCATCTCGCGCCCATCTTCGACGTGAGCTTCCGCCCGGAGACCGATCTCACCATCCCGATCGCGATGCGCAGCTACCATCTCGGCGACCTGCTGGTCGGCGACGTGGTGGCGCCGGCGCACACCCTCGTGCGGACGCGGGAGATGATCGGCCAGCAGGGCCTGGATCACATCCTGCTGCAGTTCTACCGCCGGGGGCAGAGCCGCGTGGAGACCGATCACGGCACCGGCCCGGTGAACGAGGTCCAGTGCATCGTCTTCGATCTCGCCCAGCCCGTGCGCATCGTCGCGGGCGCGGTCGACGCCACCAACGTCGTGATCCCCCGCGCGCTTCTGGAGAAGCAGGGCTGCCACCCGGACGCCCTGCACGGCCGCCCCCTCGACCATGACGGCGACCCGTTCGGGCGGCTGGTCCACAATTTCGTCGCCAACGTCGTCGCCTGCGGCGACCTCCTCGACCGGCGCGAGGCCCTGGCGGCCTCGACGGCGATCACCCAGCTCTGCGCCAGCTGGCTGCGCGGCCAGGAGGAGGGGCGCCCGTCCCAGAACCAGGACGTCCGGATCCGCGTCCGCCGCCTCGTCGAGGCGGAACTCGGCAACCCGAAGCTGACGCCCGCCCTGGTCGCGGCGCGGCTCGGCCTGTCGCGCTCGACCCTGTACCGCCTGTTCGCCCCCAACGGCATCGTGGCGTATATCCGCGACCGGCGCCTGATGGCGGCAATGCGGATGCTCGTGCGCGACGATGCGTCCAAGCCCCTGCGCATCTCGCAGGTCGCCTTCGCGGTCGGCTTCTCGGACGAGCGGACCTTCCGGCGGGCGTTCAAGCGCCGGTTCGGCTTCATCCCCAGCGATGCGTCCCAGCGCCTGGACGCCCACCCCGACCCCGCGCCCGGGGCCGTCCTGCGCAACTGGATCGAGAGCCTCTGACATGCCGCGCCCGTCCACCGGTCGACGGCGCGCCGTCGCGCCTGCGGGCGTCGTGGCGTTCTGCCTCTGCCTCGCGGCCGCCGTGCCGCTCGCCGCGGACCCTTTGCGCGCCGAGACCCGGGACACGGCTCGGGCGGCATCCGAGGGCGTGTCGGAGGGGCCGCCCCTCGCGCTCCGCACGAACGATCCCGAGACGTGGCGGGTCGCGACGCATCCGGTGCCGCCCCTGGTCATGGAGGCGGAGGGCCGGCTGCGCGGGTTCAGCATCGATCTCTGGAACGCCATCGCCCGGGAGCTGGGCGTCCGGACCGCCTTCGTCCGCGTCGACGACCTGCCGGCGCTGTTCGGGGCGGTCTCGGACGGGCGCGCGGACCTCGCCATCGCGGCGGTGTCGATCACCGCGGAGCGCGAGCGGCGGTTCGACTTCTCGGTCACGATGCTGGAGACCGGCCTGCGCATCGCCGTCCCGGCGGCGCCGGACGCGACCGGCTCGGCCACCGGCCGGGCCCTCCGGGCGCTCCTGAGCGACGCCACCTTCCTGCAGGTCCTCCTGGGGCTCGCCGCCCTCATCCTCGCGGTGGCGGCGCTGATCTGGTGGCTCGAACGCCGCCATCCCGGCGGCATGGCGGCGCGGGCCCGGCCGGCGCACGGCTTCGCCCATGTCCTCTGGTGGGCGCTGAGCAGCCTCGCCGCGCAGGCGGAGGAGATGCCGCGCAGCCCCCTCGCGCGGGCCATCACGGTGGTCTGGCTGTTCACCTGCATCGCCCTGGTGGCGTGGTTCACCGCCGGCCTGACCAGCACGGCGACGGTGGAGCGCCTGCGCGGCGCGATCAACGGCCCGCAGGATCTGCCGGGCAAGCGGGTGGGCACGGTCGCCCACACCACGTCGGTCGCCTATCTGGCGGACCACTTCGCCACGCCGGTGGGGTTCGCGAGCCTGGAGGAGGCCTGCGCGGCCCTGCAGGCCGGCACGGTCGCCGCGGTGGTCTACGATGCCCCGGCCCTGAGCTACTACGCGACGCAGCCCGGCCACGCGCCGCTGCGCCTGATCGGGCCGGCCTTCAACCGGCAGGCCTACGGCATCCTGTTCGCGGCGAACGACCCCCGGCGCAAGCGCGTCAACCAAGCCCTCCTCGGCCTCAGGGAGGATGGCCGCTACGACGAGATCTACAGCCGCTGGTTCGGCTCCGAGAGCGGCGAGGCTCAGGATCGCTGAGGCGCGCCGCGGTGGCGGTGGGCCTCGGCCGGGTGGCGCGCGGGCAGCCGGTCCCCTTGGCCGAAGAGCTTCGCTCGCAGCGAACCCTCGGCATAGGCGGTCTTGTAGAGGCCGCGATCCTGCAGTTCCGGGATCACGAGGTCGATGAAGTCGGAAAAGCTCTCCGGCACGACGATCCGGCTGAGGTTGAAGCCGTCGACCTCGCCCTCCTCGATCCAGGCCTGGAGCTCGTCGGCGATGGCGACCGCGTCGCCGGTGAGCACCGGGTAGCGGCCGCCGAGCTGCAATTCGGCCAGGAGGTCGCGCTTCGTCAGCCCGCGCTTGGCCGCCGCCGCCGTGGCCGACTGGATGGCGTTGCCCGGCGCGTAGGGGATCGCCTCGTCGAGGCCGTAGCGGGCGAAGTCGATCCCCGTGGAGGCGGAGAAATGCGCGAGCCCTGCCTCCGGGCTCGCGTAGGACAGGTATTCGTCCCGCTTGGCCTCGGCCTCCGCCCGGGTCCGGCCGGGGATCACCGCGAGGCCGACGAAGACCTTCACGTCGTCGGGATTGCGGCCGGCCGCGACCGCCTCGGCCCGGATGGCGCGGACGGACTCGCGGGCGGTGGCCGTGTCGCGGGCCGAGATGAACACGCACTCGGCATGGCGGCCCGCAAAGGCGCGGCCGCGGCCCGAGGCGCCCGCCTGGTAGAGGACCGGCGTGCGCTGGGGCGACGGCTCGGACAGGTGGTAGCCGTCGACCGCGAAGAACTCGCCCCGGTGGGCGACCTTGCGGATATGGGCCGGATCGCTGAACACCCGGGCCGCCCGGTCGCGGCGCATGGCGGCGTCGTCCCAGCTGCCCTCCCAGAGCCGGTAGAGAACCTCCAGATACTCGTCGGCATAGTCGTAGCGCCGGTCGTGTGCCGGCAACGTGCCGCCGCTCTGGGCGCGGTGGGCGCTGTCGAGGTAGCCGGTGACGATGTTCCAGCCGATCCGGCCGCCGGTCAGGTGGTCGAGGGTCGAGAGGCGCCGGGCGAAGGTGTAGGGCGCCTCCTGGTGGACGTTGATCGTCACCCCGAAGCCGAGATGTTCGGTCACCGCCGCCATGGCGGCGATCATCACGGTCGGGTCGTTGACCGGGAGCTGCACGGCCTCCCGGGCGGTCACGTCGATGCCGTCGCCGTAGACGTCGTAGACGCCGATGATGTCGGCGATGAACAGGCCGTCGAACAGGCCGCGCTCCAGGAGCTTCGCCTGGTCGGTCCAGTAGCCCAGCGTGTTGTAGGCCGACGAGCGGTCGCGCGGGTGCGTCCAGAGCCCGTGATTGATGTGGCCCACGCAGGCCATGTTGAAGGCGTTCAACAGGATCTGCTTCTTCTGGGCGGCCATCAGAGCGCCCCGTGCCGGGGCGGCAGCCGGCCGTCGAGGTGGTAGGCGCCGATCCAGTGATACTTCCAGCGCACCGGATCGTGCAGGGTGTGGGTGCGGACGTTGCGCCAGTAGCGGTCCAGGGCCTCGGCCCGGTCGGTGGCGGAGGTGCCGCCGAGTTCGAGGAGCCTGTTGGACGCCAGCAGCCCGGCCCGGTGGCTCGCCGCCCGGGCCTCCGCCACCGCCACGGAGGCCGCCGCGACGTTGTCCGCATCGGGGGCGTCCTGCGCGGCGTCCACGAAGCGGCCGGCCCGCGTCAGCAGGGCGTCGGCCGCCGCGAGGCGGACCTGGACGTCGCCCAGCGCGTGGAGGGTCAGGGGATCCTCGCCCGCCCGGGTGACGCCGGAATCGATCCAGGGCCGGGCGCGGTCCCGCACGAAGGGCAGCGTCGCCGCGAAGGCGCCTTCGCCGATGCCGAGATCGATCCCGGCGTGCAGGATCTGCGCGAAGGGGCCGATGGCGGTGGGCCGCTCCAGCGAGGCCTGGAACGGCACCACCCAGCCGGGCTCCACGGCGACCCGCTCGAACAGGACCGAGCCCGAGCCGGTGACCCGCTGGCCGAACCCGTCCCAATCGTCCACCAGGGTCACGCCCGGCGCGTCCCGGGGGATGAAGACCAGGTAGGTGGCCGTGCGGCCCGCCTCCTCGGCCTCGACCAGCGTCGGGATGCGGTGGGCATAGAGCGAGCCGGTGCAGTAATACTTGCGGCCCTCGACGAACCAGCCGGCCGGATCGCGCACGAGCCGGGTGCGGCGGGTGTGGTCCCGCGCGCCGATCTCGGCCAGCGCATTGCCGAATCGCTCGCCCGCCAGGACGCGGCCGTAGAGGTCGCGCTTCTGGGCCTCGGTGCCGCCGTTGCGGAGCACCTCCAGGGCGTAGAAATGGTTCTGCGGGATCTGGCCGAGGGACCCGTCCGCCGCGGCGATCCGGGCGATCACC
Organism: Methylobacterium sp. UNCCL125; assembly: GCF_900116795.1. Taxonomy (NCBI): domain Bacteria; kingdom Pseudomonadati; phylum Pseudomonadota; class Alphaproteobacteria; order Hyphomicrobiales; family Methylobacteriaceae; genus Methylobacterium; species Methylobacterium sp. UNCCL125. Next base: position 16,929 of record NZ_FPBW01000037.1, read on the forward strand.
TGCGCGACCGTGGCGCTGTCGAGGCCGGGGCCGCCATAGGCCTTCGGCACCGTGATCGCCCAGAGGCCGGATTCGCTGAAGCGCTCGACCTCGGCGACGGGCAGGCGCCGCTCGAGATCGCGCGCGACCGCGGCCTCCGCGAACGCGGCCGCCAGCGCGTCGGCGATGGCCAGCGCCGCCGCGGCGTCGGCGATCACCGGCACCGGGCGCGGCGGTGCGGGCGCCTGCGTGAAGGCGGTCTCGTGGGGCTGGAGTGGCATGGCCCGATCCTCAGTTCCACTGGTGGCGGGCCGGCAGCACGCCGTTCAGGGCGTGGTTGCCGAGGAGGTGGTACTTCCAGCGCACGGGGTCGTGCAGGGTATGGACCCGGGCATCCCGCCAGAACCGGCCGAGATTGTACCCGTCGCGGGTCGCCGAGGCGCCGGCGAGTTCGAGCAGCCGCTCGGAGGCCTCCAGGGCGACCTCGGTGGTGAGGATCTTCGCCTGCGCCACCGCCACCGAGGCCTCGGCCGCGCTCTGGGCGGTGACGGGGGCCGCGGCGATCCGGTCCAGGGTCCGGCCGGCCCGGGCCAGGACCGCCTCGGCGGCGTGGAGGTCGACCGTGAGCCGTCCGACCTCGCCGAGGATGTGGGGATCCTCCGCGACGGTCTCGGCGGTGAAGGGATAGGGCCGCGTCCGGGTGCGCAGGAAGTCGAGGGCGGCGGCGACTGCGCCCCGGGCGAGGCCGGCATCGATCGCCGCGTGGATCAGCTGGGAGATCGGCCCGAACAGGCCCGGGCGCCCGGCGAGGGGCGCGAGGTCGATCGTCAGATCCGCCTCGACGGGGGCGTTCTCGAAGATCACGCTGCCGCTCGCCGTGGTGCGCTGGCCGAAGCCCTGCCAGTCGTCCACGACCCGCACGCCGGGGGCGTCCCGGCGCACGAAGACCAGGAGCAGTCCTCCGTCGGGGCCGACCGCGCGGGTCGGGATCCAGTGGGCGAAGAGTGCGCCGGTGGAATAGAAGCGGTGGCCGCTCAGGCGCGGGCCCGCCGGCCCGGATGTCAGCCGCGTCTCCACGCGGGTGATCGCCTTGCCGTTGCGGGCGGGGCCGGCATTGCCGATCCGGTGGCCGGCGAGGACGTCGCGGTAGATCCGCGCCTGCTGGGCGGGGCTGGCGGCGACCGCGACCAGCGCCAGGACGCCGAACTGGTTCTGGGGGATCTGCGCCGCCGAGCCGTCGGCGGCGGCCAGGATCGTGAACACCTCGGCCAGCGTCGCGTAAGAGACTTCCGCGCCGCCATGGGCCCGCGGCACCGTGAGGCCGCCGAGCCCGCTGTCGGTGAACGCCGCGATCTCCCCCCAGGGCAGGCGCCGGTCGCGGTCGCGCTCGGCCGCGCCCGCCGCGAAGATCCGGGCCACGGCCTGTGCGGCTGCGATCGCCTCGGCGTCGGATCCGATCCGGTGCGGGGGCGACGGCGGCGGGGGCATCGGCTCGGCCGCCCCGTCGGCGACGGATTCGTCCATGTCCAGGCTCATGGGTGCAGGCTCATGGGTGCAGGCTCATGGGTTCAGCCTCAGGGATGCGGCCTCGGGTGTGGGCCGCCTCGTGCCGGGGCGCGGGGCCGTCAGCGGGCCCGGAGCCGCCGCACCGCGGTGTCGCCCGCGAACTGGACCACGCACACGAGGGCGATCAGGATCGCGATCACCACCATCATCACGGTGGTGTCGAAGCGCTGGTAGCCGTACCGGATGGCGACGTCGCCGAGGCCGCCCGCGCCCACCGCCCCGGCCATCGCGGAGGCGCCGATCATCGACACCACCGTGATGGTGAAGCCCGCGACGATCCCCGGCAGCGCCTCGGGCAGGAGCACGTGGGCGAGGATGTGCCGGCGTCGGCAGCCGATGGACTGGGCGGCCTCGATCAGGCCGGCATCCACCTCCCGCAGCGAGACCTCGGCGATCCGGGCGAAGAACGGGGTGGCGCTCACCGCGAGCGGCACGATGGCCGCCCAGACGCCGATGGTGGTGCCGGCCACCAGCCGGGTGAACGGGATCAGCGCCACCAGTAGCACGATGAACGGCACGGCCCGGAAGCCGTTGACCACGGCCCCGACCACCCGGTTGGCCGCCGGTGCCGGGACGATGCCGCCGGGCCCGGAAATGACGAGGAACAGCGCCAGGGGCAGGCCGGCCAGCACGGCGATCCCGGCCGAGACCCCGACCATGAGCCCGGTGTCGAGGAAGGCCTGCCAGAGGCGGTCGATCATCTGCGGGGTCATGCGGGGCTCCGGGTCGGTGGGTTCGAGGGGGAACCGCTTGCGCGGCGGAGTCTCTGCCGGATTCCGCGGGGAAGGCGGCCCATCGTCGCCTCACCCCGCCTCCGCTTCCGGGGCGACGTAGCCGAGCCTCTCGACGGCCCCGCCGAGCGCCCGCAGGCGCGCCTCCACGTCCGGATCCGCGCCCGGGACGGCGACCAGCATCCGGCCGACCGCGTGGCCCTGGATCCGCTCGATGCCGGCCTGGAGCAGGCGCACCGGCGTGCCGGCCGCCACGGCGAGGCCCGAGAGATCCGGCGTCCCCTGCCCGGCCCAGGTGATCCGCAGGATCGCGGATCCGCCGGGTGTCGGCAGCGGCTGCAGCCGGTCCGCCAGATCCGGCGGCAGGCCGCGGGTCAGCGGTTCGAGCAGCGCCTGCGTGGTCGGGTGCTCGGGCGCCCCGAAGACGCGCCAGACCGGCCCGGTCTCGACCACCCGGCCCCGTTCCAGCACCACCACGTCGCTGCAGATCTCGCGGATCACGTGCATCTCGTGGGTGATCAGGATGATGGTGATCCCCAGGCGCCGGTTGATGTCGCGCAGCAGGTCGAGGATCGCCAGCGTGGTTTCCGGGTCGAGGGCGGAGGTCGCCTCGTCGCAGAGCAGGATCTCCGGATCGCTCACGAGGGCCCGGGCAATGCCGACCCGCTGCTTCTGGCCGCCGGAGAGCCGCGACGGGTAGGTGTCGGCCTTGTCCTCCAGGCCGACGAGGCGCAGCGCCTCCGCGACCCGCGGGCCGATCGCGCTTCTGGGGACGCCCGCGACCGTCAGCGGCAGCGCCACGTTCTGCCGGACGGTCTTGGCCGCCAGCAGGTTGAAGTGCTGGAAGATCATGCCGACGCGCCGGCGCAGGGCCACGAGCCCGTCGGTGTCGAGGGCATCGACGGGGGCGCCGTCGACCAGAACCCGGCCGGAGGTGGGCGCCTCCAGCCGGTTGACCATGCGCAGGAGGCTCGACTTGCCCGCCCCCGATCGGCCGATGATGCCGAAGATCGCCCCCGCCGGAATGGCGAGGTCGACGCTGTCGAGCGCGCGGACCGGTCCGGCGGCGGACGGATAGGTCTTGGAGACCGCCTCGAACCGTACCGTGCCGGGCCTCCGGCCGGGCGCTGCGGCCGGACCTGCGGCCGGACCTGGGGCGGTGGCCGCGGCGCCCGGACTCCGCCGTCCGGTCGCGACCGGCGTGCCCGGAGTGTGCAGGCTGTCGAAGACGAGGCCGACCATCAGTTCTGCCACGCCAGCAGGTAGAGCTTGTCGCTGTCGGCGAAGGACTTGCGGATCTGCCGCTTCACGGCGTCCGAATTCTGAAACAGGGTCACGAACTTCCGGATCGCCGGGTCGTCCTTGCGGGACGTCTTGGTGACGAAGCTGACCGTGAACAGCTTGTCCTCGATGCCGGAATAGATCAGCCCGCTGGTCGGGTCGAAGCTTCCGGCCGCCACGATGAAATGCGGATAGCCCTGCGCGAGATCGACATCGCCGGTGATCCGCGCGAGCTGCGGTCCCTCGACCTCGGTGAATCGCAGCTTCTTCGGGTTCTCGACGATGTCGTCGAGGGTGCCGAGGAAGCCGACACCGTCCTTCAGCCTGACCAGCCCGGCCTTCTGGAGGAGCAGCAGGCCGCGGCCCTGGTTCACCGGATCGTTGGCGAGCGCCACCGACCCGCCCACCGGGATCTCGTCGAGGCGCTTATGCTTCAGGGAGTACAGGCCGATATTGGACAGGATCCCCTGCCCGACGATGTCGAACGCGTAGCCCTTCTGCTTGGCCGCGTTCTCCATGAAGGGGCGGTGCTGGAAGAAGTTCACGTCGATGTCGCCGGCATCGAGCGCGACGTTGGGCGTCGTCCAGTCGCTGAACTCGACCACCTTCACGTCGAGGCCCTCCGCCTTGGCCTCCCGGGCCGCCACCGTGACGGCATCGCCGTAGGCCCCGGGCACGACGCCGATCCGGAGGGCCTCTGCCCCGGCGGAGGATGCGCCGAGGCAGAGCGCCGCGACGGCGAGGAGACGCAGGATCTTCATCGGGCAGGACTCCGGCGGGGCAATGATCGGGCAATTCCGGATGTGGAGCCGCGAGACAACGGTCGGCATCCGACGCGCAGGCGCGGGCGATCCATCGATTCGATAGGCACAATCTTGTCCGGATGAGCTTCTTGAGAAAGTCTAGATCAGCTCAACGCGATCCGAAATTCCAAAGATGATCGTTTATCGACATGAAAGATCTCCGGAAGGCCCGGTCAGGGGGATGCGGATGCTGCGTGCATCCCGTACGGCGCCTCTCGAGCCTCGTCTCGGACGAGACCGGACCAGTGCCCGTCGGATCGGGACCGTACCGGTCATCGAGCACGAACCGTGGCTCATCCAAGACCGCGTTCGTCCGCGAACAGGCCGCGACCGATAGCCCTGGATCCGGGGGATGAGCCTGCGCGGGAGGATTCCGTGCCCCGTTGGGCGGCACCCAGGCGACGCCGGCACAGCCTGGGGACCGCGCCCGACGTCCGCGTCCCCGGCCGACGGCGATCCCCGCAGATCTGTCGCGCGAGAAGACATCGAGTGTCTGTTTTCGCGACACTTTCCCGGCTCGACGGCGCGTATGGCCCTGACTCACGAAAATGTAGGCTCCCGCCACCGCGGGCATCATCCCGGATCCGGAACCCGGCCGTGTCCGAAACGTCGGGCCGGTCGCGACCACCGCGGCCGATCCCCGGCCGGGGCGGGCTGGCCTGTCCGGGGAGCATGATGGCGCAGGGGAACGACAGAGCGCGCGCGGCCCACGCGGCCGTGTCCGGCCCCGTGGGCGCGCCATGACCGCAGATCACGGTGTCTTCGCCTTCGCGCATGTCGGCGATCTCCATCTGGAGCGGAGTTCCGACCCCCATGCCGCCGACCTGCGGGCGATCCTCGCGGAGGTGGACGGGCTGCACGGACACGGCCTCCTCGACTTCGCCTACCTCCCGGGCGATCTCGCCGAGGACGGGCGGGCGGAGCAATACGCGGTCCTGCGCGAGGCCCTGCACCGGCACCCGGACCTGCCGGTGCGCCTGATCGCCGGCGACCACGACCGCCAGCACGGCACGATGACGGATTTCGACGCGCTGTTCGCCGCGGTGGCGGGCAGCCCCCGCGGCGGCGGCCACGCGGCGCGGCGCCACGACCTGCCGCGCCCGCACGACCCGGCCCCCGTCACGCATTACTACTTCGCCGAGACGTTCGCGGGCGTGCGCTGCCTGTTCCTCGACATGGTCAGCCCCGGCTACGGCCGGAAGGGGTTCGGCCTCGACTTCCGGCTCGGCCCCTGCCAGCTCGCCTGGCTCGCCGAGGAGCTGGCCCGGGCCGACGAGGAGGGCCGGCCCTGCGCGGTCTTCACCCACACCTACCCGGACGATCTCTGCGTGCCCGACGAGAAGGCGGCGCTGGCCGGCCTGATCCGCCACCACGGCGTGCGCCTCGTCGAGATGGGCCACACCCACTACAACGAGCTCGCCCCGGACGGGCGCACCCTCTACGCGGCGGCCCGCTCCGTCGGCCAGAACGAGGACGGCTCGGTGGGCTACGCGGTCGCGGCGATCGACGGGCCGGTCACGAGCTGGCGGTTCAAGCCCCTCGACCGGGCGCTGCCCTTCGTGATGATCACGAGCCCCGCCGACCGGCGCCTCGCCACGGCGCCCCTCGCCATGGCGGACGGCCGGATCTCCGTGCGCGCCCTCGTGCTGTCGGACAGGCCGCAGGGCGACTGGTGCTGCTGCGTGCGCGTCGATGACGGGCGGCCCCACGCGATGGTGCCGGACGGGCCGCGCACCGTCTATGCCCGCATTCCCTGGCCGGAGGGCGCCCGCCGCCTCGCGGTCACGGTCACGGACGGCACGGGGCAGGCCGATACCGAGGTGATCGAGCCCGTGGGCCGGAGCTTCGTCCCGCCGCCCGCACCCGATCGCCCCGGCAGCGACGCCACCCGGCTCCCCGCCTGGCCGCAGAAGGGGCTTCGGGGCGACCAGCTCGGCCCGAACCGCAACGGCCGGCCCTGGTAGCCGGACTCACCCGAATCGCTGCACACCGCACCGCACGATCCACTCCACCAGAGGACCACCGGACCCGATGGGCGCGCTGACGCTGACCCCCAATATCGCGACCTGGGCGATCGCCGCGCTCGCCACCCTCGGCGTCATCCTGCGGCCGTTCGCGTGGCCGGAGGCGATCTGGGCCGTGCTCGGCGCTGGCGCCCTCGTGGCCCTCGGCCTGCTCGCCCCCGCCACCGCCTGGGACGGCGTCCTGAAGGGGACCGACGTCTACCTGTTCCTCGTCGGCATGATGCTGATGTCGGAGGTAGCCCGGAAGGAGGGCCTGTTCGACTGGCTCGCCTCGATCGCCGTGCGCGCCGCCAAGGGCTCGGCGACGCGGCTGTTCACCCTGGTCTATCTCGTCGGCACCGTGGTCACGGTGTTCCTGTCGAACGACGCCTGCGCGGTGGTGCTGACGCCCGCCGTCTACGCGGCCACCAAGGCCGCCAAGGTGGAGAACCCCCTCCCCTACCTGTTCATCTGCGCCTTCATCGCCAACGCGGCGAGCTTCGTGCTGCCGATCTCGAACCCGGCGAACCTCGTGGTCTTCGCCGAGCACATGCCGCCGCTGGTGCGCTGGCTCGGCCTGTTCGCCCTGCCCTCGCTGCTGGCCATCGCGACGACCTACGCGGTGCTGCGGCTGACCCAGGCGAAGACCCTGCGCGGGCAGGAGGTCGCCACCGACGTCGAGGCCGTGTCGCTGTCCCGCACCGGCCTCGTGGCGGGGATCGGCATCGTGGCCACCGGCGGCGTGCTGATCGCCGCCTCGGCGCTCGGCCTCGACCTCGGCCTGCCGACCTTCGTGGCCGGGCTCGCCACCACGATCGTCGTGCTGCTGCTCAAGCGCGGCGGCCTCGTCGAGGTGGCCAAGGACGTGTCGTGGAGCGTGCTGCCGTTGGTGGCTGGCCTGTTCGTGCTGGTGGAGGCGCTGGAGAAGACCGGCGTCCTGGCGATGCTGGCGGACCTCCTCAAGGGCTACGCCCACGCCGCTCCGGAGGCCACCGCCTGGGGGGCGGGCGGCCTGGTCGCGGTGCTGTGCAACCTCGTCAACAACCTGCCGGCCGGCCTGATCGCGGGCGCCGCCGTGCAGGCCGCCCACGTTCCCGAGAAGGTCGCGGGCGCGATCCTGATCGGCGTCGATCTCGGGCCGAACCTCTCGGTCACCGGCTCGCTCGCCACGATCCTCTGGCTCACCGCCATCCGCCGCGAGGGCCAGGATGTCGGCGCCTGGACCTTCCTCAAGCTCGGCCTGCTGGTGATGCCGCCGGCCCTCGCGCTGGCGCTCGCCGGCCTGCTCCTCGTCTGATCCCTTCCCGGAAACCCAAGGTCCGCGCCCGTGACGGCAGCCCTCCTCTATCCCTTCATCCTGGTGGCGGGCGCGCTGCAGGCGATCGGCAACGCCATGAACGCGCAGCTGCGGGGCCGCATGGTCAATCCGTGGCTCGCCGCGACGGTGTCGTTCCTGCCGATCGTCTTCGTGTTCACGACCCTGTTCTTCACGATGCCGACGCCGCTGCCGAGCCTCGACAGCTTGAGCAAGATGCCCTGGTACGCACCCCTCGGCGGCCTGGCCGGCGCGGTGGCGGTGTTCGGGGGGCTGGCTTTCATCGACAAGGTCGGCGCCGGGCCGTTCAACGGCCTGACCCTCACCGCCAACATCCTCACCTCCCTGGCGATGGACGCGCTCGGCCTGTTCGGCCTGCAGGCCGCGGGCTTCAAGCCGATGCCCTGGCTCGGCGGCCTGCTGATGGCCGTGGGCGTGATCTTCATCGCGCGCTCGGGGGGCAAGAGCAACGGCGGCGAGGGGCACGGCGAGGGGCACGGGATGTCGGGCAAGCTGCTCTACCCGTTCATCCTCGTGGCCGGCGCCCTGATGGCGATCGGCGTGGTCTGGAACGCGCAGCTCCGCGGCGCCCTGGAGAACCCCTGGCTCGCCGCCACGGTGTCGTTCGTGCCCGTGGTGTTCGTGTTCGCCCTGATGTTCCTGCTGCGGCCGTCGCCGCTGCCGACCCGGGACGACATCGCGGGCGTTCGCTGGTGGATGCCGCTCGCCGGGATCACCGGGGCGGTGGCGGTGTTCGCCGGGCTGCTCTTCGTCGACAAGGTCGGAGCCGGGGCCTTCAACGGCCTGCTGATCACCGCCAACCTCCTGACCTCGGTGGCCCTGGACCATTTCGGCTGGTTCGGCATGAAGCAGGTCAAGGCCGGCCCGCCGCGCCTGATCGGCGCCGCCGTGATGGTGGCCGGCATCGTGCTGATCTCGCTGTTCTGAGCATCCGGACCGATGTGGAGCCTGCCCGCCTGGTTGCTGCGCCGGGAAATGCTTCTCCTGGCGGGCGCCGCCCTCCTGGGCGCGGGCGGGATCGCGGCGTGGGTCCTGCTCCAGGCGACGGTCCTGACCATCGCGGTCGCGCCCCGCGACGGCACCGAGCCCGGCCTGATCAAGGCCTACGCGGACGCGCTCGAGGCCGCCCACGAGAATGTCCGCCTGAAGATCCTGTCCTTCGACGACGTGCGCGAGAGCGCCGCCGCCCTGCAGGACGGCCGGGCCGACCTCGCGGTGGTCCGCCCCGACGTGCTGCTGCCGACAAACGGGCTGACCCTGGCGATCCTGCGCGACCAGGCGATGGTCATCGCCTCGCCCGAGCAGGCCGGGATCACGAGCTTCCCGAAGCTCGCCGGCAAGCGGCTCGGCATCGCGGCGCACCGGGACGCCGACCTCTGGCTGCTGCGGAACCTCCTCGGCTATTACGGCCTCACCCTGGAGGAGGCCGCCGGCCCGGCCCGGGACTCGACGGTCCTGCTGGTCCCGGTCGATCAGGAGGCGGTGGCCGGCGCCTTCCGCGAGAGGCGGATCGACGCCTTCGTCAGCATCATCGCCCCCTCGGCGCCCAAGGCGCTGGCCCTGGTCTCGGCCGTGCAGGTCGTCGCCCGCGGAGGCAAGGTGGCGTTCGTCGCCGTTGAGGATGACGGGGCGGTGATCGAGCGCTTCCCGCGGCTCCAGGCGGTCACCGTCCCGGGCGGCCTGTTCGGCGGCCGCCCGAAGCTGCCGGCCGACGACGTGAAGACGGTGGGCGCCTCGTACCGGCTGATGGCCCGGGCCTCCCTGAGCCGCGTGGTGGCGGCCGACGTGACCCAGCAGCTCTTCGAGAAGCGCAGCGCCGCCGCGCTGGCCACCGACGCTGCCGAGTACGTCCAGGCCCCGGCCTACGACACGACCGTGGCCGCCACCAGCGCCCGGATCCCGATCCATCCCGGCGCGATCGACTATTACGAGCGCGACCAGCACGGCTTCATCGAGCGCTACGGCGACACCCTCTACCTCCTGGGCGCGCTGGCGGGCGGCCTCGTCTCGGTGCTCGCCTGGATCCGGAAGCGCCTCGCCAGCCTGCGCCGGGAGCGCATCGACGAGATCATGGACCGGCTCCTGGAGATCGCCGGGCAGGCCCGGGCGCTGCGCGACCCGGCGGCGATCGAGGCGCTCACCGTCGAGGTCGACGCGCTGGCCATGGACGTGGTGCGCTACGCCCGGGAGCGGGAGCCGGACACCCGGATCCTGTCGGCGGCGTCCGTCGCCATCGACACGGCGCGGGCGACCATCGCGGATTGCCGGACGCAGGCGGTCGAGGGCGGGGGGCGGATCGGGCGGTCCGTCCGGCTGCACGGCGCGGGCGGGGCCTGACATGTCCGGTCCCGCCACCGTGCCCGCGCCGGACCGGAGCGAGGCCGCGCCGGACGTCGCCTCCGTCCGGGACCGCGTCGAGGCGCGGGTGCAGCGATCCCTGCGCTCGCGCACCGTGACCTGGATGACGGTGGGCTTCGCCACGATCCTGGTGATGACCGCCATCGCGCTCGGCGCCTTCGTCTACCAGCAGCGCGGCATCGACGCCGTGCGCCACACCGTGGCGGTGGACGGGCGCCTCGCCCGGGTGCTGTCGGCGGTGCAGGACGCCGAGACCGGCCAGCGCGGCTACCTGCTCACCGGCGACGAGGCCTTCCTGCTGCCCTTCACCGAGGGCCGGCTGAACGTCGACCGCCAGCTCGATTGGCTGCGCGACCTCGTCCAGGATGACGCCGACCAGAGGGCCGAACTCGACACCCTGGCCGCCCTGATCCGCGAGAAGCTCGACGAACTCGGTGCCAGCGTCGCCCTGATGCGCGGCGGCGACAGCGCCGCGGCCCACACCTCGGTGGCGGACGGACGCGGCAAGCAGGTGATGGACGCGATCCGCGACCGCGTGCGCCGCATGGAGACGTACGAGGCGGACAGGATGGAGCGGCGGCAGGCGACGGTGTCCCGGATCGCCCTCGCCCTCTGGATCATGGTCGGTGCCCTCGCCGTCCTATTCGTGCTGTTCGCCGTCTCGGCCCTGCGGGAGGCGACCCGCCGCAACCGGCTGTCGCGGTTCCTGCCGCAGGAGCTGGTCCTGCGGCTCGCCGACGGCGACGGGAGCCTGAAGGCCGGCCGCCGCCAGCAGGCCGCCATCGTGTTCGTCGACATGCGCGGCTCGACCACCCTGGCCGAGAACCTGGATCCGCACCGGCTCTCCGAGTTCCTGTCCGCCTTCCGGCGGCGGGTGACGCGCCTCGCCCGCCTCCGGGGCGGGGTGGTCGACAAGTTCATCGGCGACGGTGCCCTGGTGGTGTTCGGCCTGCCCGAGCCCAGGTCCGACGATGCCGCCCGTGCCCTCGCCTTCGCCCAGGATCTCGTCGCGGTGATCGCCCGCTGGACCGACAGAGCCGGGCCCACGGGGACCGTGCGCATCGGCGTGGGCGTCCATTACGGCGAGGTGTTCTGCGGGATCATCGGCGAGGAGGCGCGCTACGAGTTCACGGTGCTGGGCGATGCGGTCAACGTCGCCGCCCGCCTGGAACAGGCGACCAAGCTCCACGGTGTCCCGATCCTGGTCTCCGAGGCCGCGCGGCGCGCCGCCGGGGCCCCGGTCGAGGCGTGGCGCGAGGTCAGCCGCGAGCCCCTGCGGGGACGCCGGGAGCGCATGGCCTATCATACCCCCGCCGGCCCGGGGCCGGCCGCGCCGGCGCCCTGTGGAGACGAAGATGTGCCGCTTCCGGCGGCAGGAACGGCGGTCTGAGAAGAACCTGTTTGCCGCCGATGGCGGATAGAGAACAAGCATCTCCCCGGACAGAGAAATACGAAAGACGCGTCCATTGCGAAGGGACAGGCCGAGCGCGACATTCGCCATCATGCGCAGCGCCTCCGAAAACCAGTCGCCGGCCTTCGATCCGTTCGGCGAGCCCGTCGCCGACGGCGTCGCCCGCGCCTGCCCGGCCACCGCGGCCGGCGACCGCACGGCCCGTCGCGTCGGCGGTGCGGTGTTCTGGACGCTGGCCCTGGCGATCCTGGCCGGTCGCGTCTACGCGTACGATCTTCCGGCCGTTCAGGCCGTCGCCACGCACGCCGCACAGGCCCTCGCCCTGCGCTGACAACCCGGATCGGGTTTCCGGCCGGGGCGTCGTTCCAGGCCTCTCAGTACGTATCGGCCAGATAGGCGGCGATCGCGCCGGCATCGGCCTGTTCGATGGGGGCGTGGTAGGCCTTGATCATCTTGGACACCTCGGCATCCCAGAACGCCTTCCCGCGGCCGGGCGGCTGCGTGGCGATGTAGTCCACCGAGTGGCAGGTCTGGCAATTGGCCTGGGCCGCCTCGTAGCCCGCAGCCAGGCTGTCCGCCTTCGGCGGCCGCAGCTGCGCGGTCGGGTCCGGAACCGCGTAGGTCCGTGGCGCGGCCCAGGCCGAGCCGGCCGTCAGGCCCCCGATCATCGCGCCGAGCAGAAGCATACGCATCCCGTTCGTCCTCCCGTTCGCGTTCACGCCACCTGCACCCGGGTGGTCTCGACGCCGTTGCGCATGTAGCCGGACGGGTTCCAGCGGGACGCCATCGGCTGGCTGCTGCCGTCGTTGGCGGTGGCCCGGACCCGGATCGCGTGGGCGCCCGGCGTGAGCGCGGCCGTGAGCGACCAGGGCCGGAACGCGTAGGGGCCGAGATCCCGGCCGAGCGCGGCCTCGGTCCAGGTGGCGCCGTCGTCGGTGGAGACCGCGACCGTCCGGATGCCGGAGCCGCCGTCGAAGGCGATGCCCCGCAGGGAGACCGGCCCGGCGGTCACGCGCGCGCCGTCGGCCAGATTCGTGAGGAACGACCGCACGTTGAGGCGCCCGATCGGCACCGTGGCGGCGGCCGCCTGGCCGGGCTCGGTGCAGGCGCAGGGATTGTCGGGGATGCGGTAGGCGGTCTTCATGAAGAAGCCCTCGAAGGGCTTGTCCAGCACCGTGACGGTATCGAGGTGCTTGACCCAGTAGGTGCCGTAATAACCCGGCACCACGAGGCGGAGCGGGTAGCCGTTGAGCCAGGGCAGGTCCTCGCCGTTCATGCCCCAGGCGAGCAGCACCGCGCCGTCGCCGGCCTGGTCGAGGGTGAGCGCCTTGGCGAAGTCCGGCGTCTCGGGCAGCACAGGCCGGTCGAGCCCGTTGAAGGCGACCTGTACGGCCCCGGCCTTCACGCCGGCCCGGTCCAGCACGCTTCTCAACGGCACCCCCGTCCACCGCGCGCAGCCCATGGCGCCGTTGCCGAGCTGGCCGCCGGCCATCCGGGGCTCGAAGAAGCCGCGGGAATTGCCCGAGCACTGGTTGACCGCCACGATCTCGGTCCGGCCCAGCAGCGCCTTCAGCTCCGACAGCGACAGCGCGACGGGTCGCTCCACATGGCCGCCCACGGTCAGCCGGAACGCCTCCGGGTCGATCTCCAGGGGGATGTCGGCGAGGTGGTAGCGGACGAAGAAGGCGTCGTTCGGCGTGATCGCGCCCTCGTCGAAGACCGCGAACGGCGTCTCCAGCTGGGGCGGCCGGGCGGTGGTCTGCAGCAGCGGCCGCTTGCCCGGATAGGCGACGAGCGGGCGCTCGCCGTTGCCGAAGGGCAGCTGCGCGTCCTCTCCGGCCCAGGCGGGCCGCAGGCCGCTTCCCGCCGCCAGGGCACCGAGCGCAGCGCTCTTCAGGAAGGCCCGTCGTGCCGGATCGGTCATCCCCTGCTCCCTCCCGGTCTGCCCCGACAGCCTCGGTCGCGCGGCGCCGGATCCATGGGATAGCCTGCGCCGGGCGAAAGGCCCAGATCCCCCCGCGTTCAGCCCTGCGTGAGATGCCGGCGCACCGCCGCGGCGATGACGGCCGAGACCCGGACGTTCGATTCCTGCGTCACCCCGGCGATGTGGGGCGTGAGGATCAGGTTCGGCACGCCCGCGAACGGGGCGCCGGCCGCGGCGTCGAGGGGCTCGCGGTCGAACACGTCGAGGGCCGCGCCGCCGAGATGCCCGGACCGCAGGGCGGCCGCCACCGCGGCCTCGTCGACGATGCCGCCCCGGGCGGCGTTGATCAGCACGGCGCCCGCGGGCATCCGGGCGAGGGCGGTCGCGTCGATCAGGCCGCGGGTCTCCGCGGTGAGCGGGACGTGCAGGGAGAGCACGTCGCTCTCCGCGATCAGCGCCTCCAGATCCCGGCGCCGCACCGGACCGTATGGGGGCGTCCAGGCCGGATCCTCGGCGGCCAGGAACGGGTCATGGGCCGCGATCGCCATGCCGAGGGCAGCGGCGCGGCGGGCGGTCTCCCGGGCGATCGATCCGAAGCCCACGAGCCCGAGGCGCTTGCCGGCGATCTCGCGCCCCATCAGGGCGTTGCGCGGCCACGTCCCCGCCGCGACCGCCTCGCTCGCCCCATAGGCCCCGCGCAGCAGCAGCAGCGCGGTGGCGACGACGTACTCGGCGACCGCGCCGTCATTGGCGCCCGTCGCCGGCTGGACCGTGATCCCCCGCGCCCGGCAGGCCGGAACGTCGATGTTGTCGAGGCCGACCCCGAGACGCCCGACGATCCGGAGGCGTCGGGCACCCGCGAGCAGCGCGCCGCGGACCTGCGTCCGGTTGCGCACGATCAGGGCGTCGGCCCCCGCCACGGCGGCGGCGAGTGCCTCGGGCCGGTCGACGAGTCCGGGATCGTACAGGGTGTCGAAGCCCGACAGGTCGGCGGCGATCGCCGCAGGGTCCATGAATTCGCTGATGACGACCTTGGGCATGGCGCGCCTGTTCCCCGGTTCCGCGTGGTCGCCCCCCGCTAGAGCCGTTCCCGGGCGCGTGGCAACACGGATCCGTCCCCGCCCGCGACGCGGCCGGGCCGATTCCGGCGCTCCTTCAGGCCACCGCGCGGACGGTCTGCTCCGCCGGAGCGGCCGTGCGCGGCGCGCACGCGATCCGTATGCGCTCGATCAGGCCGGGGATCTCCCCGGGCGGCCGGGCCGGGCTGTACAGGAAGCCCTGCGCGCTGTCGCAGCGCCGCAGCCGGAGCAGTTCGGCCTGCTGCTCGGTCTCGACGCCCTCGACCGTGACGTCGATGCCCAGGTCGCGGGCGATGACCATGATGGCCGCGATCACCGTCAGGCATTCGGGGCGGCTGCTCAGGTCGCGGACGAAGGCGCGGTCGATCTTGATCTTGTCGACCGGGAACTGCGTCAGGTAGCTCAAGGAGGAATACCCCGTCCCGAAATCGTCGAGGGCGATCCGCACCCCGAGCGCCCGCAGGGAGCGGAGATTGTCCAGCACGTGCGGCGTGTTGGCCAGGAAGATCGACTCGGTGATCTCGATCTCGAGGCGGTTCGCCGCCAGGCCGGTCTCGGCCAGGACCGCCGCGACGTCGGCGAAGAAGTCGGGCCGGCGGAAATGGACCGACGAGATGTTGACGGCGACGCGCAGGCTTGCCGGCCAGGTCAGCGCCTCCGTGCAGGCCCGCCGCAGGGCCCAGCGCCCGATCGTGACCACGAAGCCCGTTCCCTCGGCGATCGGGATCAGCTCGGCGGGCGAAACGGGACCGAGGCCCGGCCGGGTCCAGCGCAGCAGCGCCTCGCAGCCCACCACGTGGCCGTCCTGCAGGCTCACGAGCGGCTGGTAGTGCAACGTCATCTCGCCGTCGGCGAGGGCTTGACGCATCGCCTCGTCGAGTTCGCGCCGGCGCTGCACGCGCACTTCCAGGCCGCTGTCGAAGTCCCGCCAGCGCCCCTTGCCGGCCTCCTTGGCGCTGTAGAGCGCGAGATCCGCCTTCCGGAGCAGATCCTCGGGATCGGTCGCGTCCGCGGGCGCGCAGGCGATCCCGATACTGACGCCGATCTCCGCCCGGACGCCGTCGATGAGGTAGGGCTCGCGCAGGGCCCCGATGATGGCTTCGGCCAGGGCCTGCGCCGCCGCGGCATCCCGGCCGCGCTGCAGGATCGCGAACTCGTCGCCCCCGAGGCGGAACGCCTGCGCGTCGGCCGGGAGCAGGGCGCGCAGGCGATCGCCGACCTGCCCCAGCAGGGCATCGCCGGCGGCGTGGCCGATGCTGTCGTTGACGGTCTTGAAGCCGTCGAGGTCGAGGTAGAGCAGGCTGACCACCGGGGCCGGCCCCTGCGCGACCGCTGCCGCGCAGGCCTCCGACGCGACCGCGTGGAACATGACCCGGTTCGACAGGCCCGTCATCGGGTCCCGCGTCGCCAGGAAGGCGATGTGCGCTTCCGTCCGGCGGGCCTCCGTCATGTCCGAGCCGACGCCCCGGAAGCCTGCGAAGCGCCCTCCCTGGTCGAGGAAGGGCTTGCCGCTGAGCCGGAGCCAGCGCCGGCCGGCCGGCGTGTCGATGGCGATCAGGAGCTGGTGGAAGGGGGTGCCCCCGCGGAGGCGCTCCAGCAGGTCGACGCTCTGATCGGCCTCGATCGGCGCCTCCCTCCGCCCGGCGAGCAGGGCCTGGAACCGGGCGTGCTGGAGCGTCTCCACCGGGCGGGCCAGGACATCCGCCATCCGGGTGGAGACGTGCTGGAACTGCCCGGTCTCGTCCGTCTCCCAGAGCCAGTCGCTGGCATTCGCCTCGAAGGCGTTGAGCAGCAGACCGATCGTCTCGCTCTGATCCTCGACGCGCACCCGGTCCAGGATGCGCTGGCAGGACAGGCGGCTCATGCGGCGCACGCTCGTCACCACGAACACCGCGTAGACGGCGAGCAGGAAACCGATGCTGAGCGCGATCGGCTCCCCGGACCGGGCGAGCCCGACGAAGCTGCCGATGATGACCGGGACCGCGAACAGGTACGAGACCGACAGGAGCGGCCCGACCACGTAGGCGTCCGAGATCAGGCCCGCCACGATGGCGACGACGAGCAGCCGCTCCTCGCTGCTGCAGGGGGTGAACAGCACGACCGGCATGGTCGCCCAGGCGAGGCCCAGGGCGAAGGCCAGCCCTGCGGAGATCCGGCAGCCCCACCGGACGCTGCGTTCGGACGCGGTGCCGGCATAGGCGCGCCAGTAGAGCCAGGTCGTGTAGGTCGTTGCCGTGATCAGCGCCGCGACCACGGCGAGCAGGCCGAGAAGATAGGTGTGCGAGGCCGAGCCCCAGAAAAAGTACGTGACGGCCAGCGCGATGATCAGGTGCGTCACCGCCGAGTAGGTGGCGAGCTTCAGCGTCTCGTCGAGGAGCCCGGTGCGCACCTGCAGCCGGTAGCGGTTCGGCAGCGCGTCGACCGTGTCGGGGCCGCGGAGGCGGCCGAGCAGCGATCCCGTCCGGCGCCGCGATTGCCGGGCCGGATCGGGCCCGCCGGCCGGGCCGGCCGCCGCGGCGGACGTCTCACGCGACATGGCGGGGCTCGACCCTCATCGTCAGGCCGCCCTTGGGCCGCAGCGTCACGCGGAACTGCGTCGCGGGCATCGCCCGGGTGACCGGTCTGAAGCGGAAGGCGGGCAGCAGCGTCGCCAGGATGACGAGGCACTCGGTCAGGGCGAGGCTCATGCCGATGCACACCCGCGGGCCGGCTCCGAACGGCAGGTAGGCGTAGCGGTCGCGCGCGGCGGCCCGCTCGGGGGCGAAGCGATCCGGATCGAACACCTCCGGCCTGTCCCAGAGCAGGGCATGCCGGTGCAGGGCGTAGACCGGCACATGGACCGATTGCCCGGCCGGCACGACCCTGTCCCCGAGCCGGACCGGCGCCCGGGTCCGCCGCACGATCAGCGGCGCCGGCGGATAGAGGCGCATCACCTCGAGGAGCACCTGGCGGGTGTAGGGCAACCGGTCCGCGGCCTCGGGATCGGCGGCGGGATCGTCGCCGATTTGCGCCATCTCGGCGACGACGCGCGCCTCCACCTCCGGGTGTTCCGCCAGGACCCGGAGGGTCCAGGCCAGCGCCAGGGCGGTGGTCTCGTGGCCCGCGGCCACGAAGGTCAGCAGGTTGTCGACGACGCGCGCCTCGGGGAGCGGCTGTCCGGTCTCCGGATCCCGCGCCTCCAGCAGGAGGCCGAGGAGGTCGGTGCCGGGCTCGCCGCGCGCCCGGCGGCGCGCGATCGTCCGGGCGACCTCGCCGCGCAGGTGGCGCACCGCGGCCGCGCCCCCCCGGGCCCCGGGATGCGGGACCCAGGCCGGGGCGCGCAGCATCGCGAGGGCGATCTTCCAGCTGGTCTGGCCGAGATAGGCGTCCATCGCGCGCCCGAACGGCTCGACCTCCAGATGGGGATCGCCCGACACCATCGTGGCGACGATCACCTCGAAGGTGGTGCGCATCATCTCGTGCAGGACGTCCCGCTCCGCCCCGGCCGGATCGGCGCCATGCCAGCGCGTCCGCGTCGCCGCGGCGGCCCGGGCCATGGCCGGCACGAAGCTCCGGACCCGGTCCGGGCGGAACATCGGGCTGGCGGTCCTGCGCTGCCCCCGCCAGTGGGAACCGTCCGCGGTGAGGACGCCCGAGCCGAGGGCGGGCGCGAGGGCCCGCAGCATGAACGGCTCCCGCTCCAGCGCCTCGGCCTGATCGACCAGCAGGCTGCGGATGTGTCCGGGGTCGCAGACGTAGGTGGTGCGCTGGCCGAGGAAGCGCGTTGTCACCAAGGGTTGTGTGTAGATCTGCCGGGGCCAAGCCTCGATCAGGCTGCCCAGCATCGTGACGAGCACCGATGGCAGGGCGATCGCCTCCGCCACAGCCTCCCCCACGGCCTCCGTGAGCGGCAGCCTTCCCGGCTCGCAGACCCTGAACGTTCCGACCGCTGGCATCCCGGCACCCTCGCGGGACCAGATTCGAGGCTCAACGTTAAGTTTTGGCGCTCCTCGGCACCGCCGTCGAGGCATTCGCGCCCGGGCGGTGCGGAAATCGCCGCGTTGCTTACCGGAGGCTTACCGGAATGCCTCCGGGAAGCCGTGCGGCCGGACGGCGGATCCGGCACGCGCCGCCGACGCGGATGCCGGGCGGGCGGGTCAGACCGACGGCCCTAGCGGGCCTGCGCCCGGAGGGCCTCGCGGAGCCGGCCCTCGATCAGCAGGGCCGAGCCGTAGTGGAACTCGATGTCGAAGGCGTGGCGCTGGTTCATCGAGAGCGACGCGCTCTGCATCGCGACGAGATGCCCGGCCTCGTCGAACAGGCCCGAGCCCGACCCTCCGTAGCCGTCGTTGCAGTCGTGGCGGGCGCGGCGGATGTCGCCCTCGCTGGGCGGATCGATCCGCCGGATGGCACAGGATTCCCGGCTGCTCTGACCGCGGTAGTTCTCGTGGCCGGCGGGGGAGACCATCGTCACCGGGAGCGTCAGGTCGCCGGTCGGAAGGTGCGGGGCGTCCGGGATCGGCTGCGGCCGTGCCTCGGCCGGCTCGGCGAGGCGCAGGAGCGCCCAGTCGTCGGTGATGTGCAGGCGCCGCGCCTCCGGCTCGATGCCGAGTTCCAGAAAGTCCGGCGCGAAGCCGTAATTGCGGCCGGCGATCTGGAAGTAGCAATCGGCAACGGTGCGGGTGACCTCCAGTTGGCGATTGCGGAAATTGTGCGCGTTCATCAGCACGAGGGAGCGGGTCCCGATCAGCCAGGCGGCGGCGGCTTTCTGGGGGATCCCGTCCGGGCGGCGGCACCACAGGACGCCCGCCCCGGTAAAGCGCTCCAGATCCGCCCCCGTCAGTTCGCGCCGCCCGTCCTGTGCGTAGAGGGCGGCGAGGCGTTGTCCGCCGCCGGTCCCGGCCGCCGTGGCCGGAATCGCGACACAGGTCGCCAACGCCAGAAAGCGGCCTGCGCCGCCCGTGACAAGACCCATCGCGTCCTCCCGGAGCGGGTCGGCGGACGGCACCGTGCCCGCACGCCCGCATATCGTTTCCGCTTGTCTGGGATGGATGTCGGCGATCGGTCAAGACCTCGCTGATCTTACCAAATCTCCGGTGGCGTATTGCCAGATTGTCCCGAAAAGAAATGTTTCGTTTTGCAAAGACACGCATTACAAGCCGTGCGAATAATCGAGTGGCGCACAACGATAATAAGTCTTTCATAAGCCTAGCGAATACTGGAAATAGCCGGGATATCGCGATGCTGAAAGCGGATTTGTCGTCGGAAGACGTGTCGCCATCGGATGAACACCACGATGACTGCGAGGCCAAACGGCGTGGCAGTCCGGCGAGGAGACGCAGGATGATCAGGCTCCGGAATTCCGTCTCGGCATTGGCGATCATGGCGCTCGCGCCGGTCGCCATGGCGGGCGTGGCGCAGGCCAACGACAAGCTCGTCGAGAAATCGAAGAGCGACGAGAACTGGGTGATGCCCGGTAAGAACTACGACTCGAACAATTACAGCGATCTGACCCAGATCAACAAGAGCAACGTCAAGCAGCTCAAGCCGGCCTGGACGTTCTCGACCGGCCTGCTCAACGGCCACGAGGGCGCGCCGCTCGTCGTCGACGGCGTCATGTACATCCACACCTCGTTCCCGAACAACACCTTCGCCCTCGGCCTCGACGACCCGGGCAAGATCCTGTGGCAGGACAAGCCCAAGCAGAACCCGGCCGCCCGTTCGGTCGCCTGCTGCGATCTCGTCAACCGCGGCCTCGCCTACTGGCCGGGCGACGGCAAGACCCCGGCGCTGATCCTCAAGACCCAGCTCGACGGCAACGTGGCGGCGCTGAACGCCCAGACCGGCGAGACGGTGTGGAAGGTCGAGAATTCCGACATCAAGGTCGGCTCGACGCTCACCATCGCCCCCTACGTGGTCAAGGACAAGGTGATCATCGGCTCCTCGGGTGCCGAACTCGGCGTCCGCGGCTACCTCACCGCCTACGACGTCAAGACCGGCGCGCAGGTCTGGCGCGCCTACGCGACCGGCCCGGACGAGGACCTGCTGCTCGCCAAGGACTTCAACATCCACAACGCTCATTACGGCCAGAAGGGCCTCGGCACCTCGACCTGGGAGGGCGACGCCTGGAAGATCGGCGGCGGCACCAACTGGGGCTGGTACGCCTATGACCCGGGCACGAACCTGATCTACTTCGGCACCGGCAACCCGGCGCCGTGGAACGAGACCATGCGTCCCGGCGACAACAAGTGGACGATGACGATCTTCGGCCGCGACGCCGACACCGGCGAGGCGAAGTTCGGCTACCAGAAGACCCCGCACGACGAGTGGGACTATGCCGGCGTCAACGTGATGATGCTGTCCGACCAGAAGGACAAGGACGGGAAGATGAGGAAGCTCCTCACCCACCCGGACCGCAACGGCATCGTCTACACCCTCGACCGGACGGACGGGACGCTGGTCTCGGCCAACAAGATCGACGACACCGTCAACGTGTTCAAGTCGGTGGATCTGAAGACCGGCACGCCGGTGCGCGATCCGGAATACGGCACCCGGATGGACCACCTCGCCAAGGACATCTGTCCCTCGGCGATGGGCTACCACAACCAGGGGCACGATTCCTACGATCCGAAGCGCCAAGCCTTCTACATGGGCATCAACCACATCTGCATGGATTGGGAGCCCTTCATGCTGCCCTACCGGGCGGGTCAGTTCTTCGTCGGTGCGACGCTGAACATGTATCCGGGCCCGAAGGGTGACCGGCAGAACTACGAGGGCCTCGGCCAGATCAAGAGCTACAACGCCATCACCGGCAAGTTCAACTGGGAGAAGATGGAGCGCTTCGCGGTCTGGGGCGGCACCACCGCCACCGCCGGCGACCTGGTCCTCTACGGGACGCTGGACGGCTTCATCAAGGCGCGCGACTCCGACAACGGCGACCTCCTCTGGAAGTTCAAGCTGCCGTCGGGCGCCATCGGCTACCCGATCACCTACACCCACAAGGGCACGCAATACGTCGCCATCTACTACGGCGTCGGCGGCTGGCCGGGCGTGGGCCTGGTGTTCGACCTCGCCGACCCGACCGCCGGCCTCGGCGCGGTGGGCGCCTTCAAGAAGCTCGCCAACTACACCCAGATGGGCGGCGGCGTGATGGTGTTCTCGCTGGACGGCAAGGGCCCCTACGACGACCCGAATGTCGGCGAGTACGAGCAGCACGCCGCCAAATAGGGTCATTCAAGTAGGGCCCGCCTTCATCCCGCCGGCCAAGCGGCCGGCGGGACTCCGGGCCGGGTCCGGGACGCGCGGGGCGCCACGGCGCCCCGCAGCCCGGCCGCGCCCCTCCGGACCGCCATCAAGAAACGCTTCGACAACAGGGATCAACGTCCATGCCGCGCCCGCGCGCCCGCATCCTGGCGGCCCGTTTCGCCGCCGTCCTGACGCTCGCCACCCTGGCCGCCGGGCCGGTGGCGGCCCAGGACTCCGAGGCCCAGGCCATCCAGCAGGATCCCGGCAAGGCCCCGGCCGCCCCGCCGGCCGACCCCGCGACCCTGCGCATCTGCGCCTCCGAGAAGCAGCCGCCGCTCTCGATGCGGGACGGATCGGGGCTCGAGAACCGCGTCGCCGTGGCGGTCGCGGAGGCGATGGGGAAGAAGCCCGTCTTCGTCTGGCTGCCGAAGCCCGCGATCTACCTCGTCCGCGACGGCCTGGAGAAGCGGACCTGCGACGTGGTCGTCGGCCTCGACAGCGACGACCCGCGGGTGCTGACCACGAAGCCGTACTACCGGAGCGGCTACGTCTTCATCACGCGCGCCGACAAGGATCTCGACGTGAAGTCCTGGTCCGACCCGCGGCTCAAGACCCTCGACCACATGGTGGTGCCCTTCGGCTCCCCCGGCGAGGCGATGCTCAAGGATATCGGCCGCTACGAGGAGGACATGGCCTACCTCTACTCGCTGGTGAACTTCCGCTCGCCGCGCAACCAGTACACCCAGATCGACCCGGCCCGCATCGTCAGCGAGGTGGCCAACGACAAGGCCGATGTCGGCGTCGCCTTCGGTCCCGACGTCGCCCGCTACGTCAAGGATTCCCCGACGCCCCTGCGCATGACGCTGGTCCCGGCCGACACGGTCGGCAGCGACGGCCGCAAGGTCCCGCAGGTCTTCGACCAGTCGATGGGCGTGCGCAAGGACGACGAGGCCCTGCGCAAGGCCCTCGACGCCGGGATCGAGAAGGCGCGGCCCGCCATCGCGGCGATCCTCAAGCAGGACGGGGTGCCGGTCGTCGCCTCGAACTGAGCCCCGCCCACCCCGACTCCCCCGAGACCGGCCCGGCGCGCCCGGGCCACCGACCAAGACATCAGGATCCGCTCAACAGATGCTCATCGTTCGTTCGGCACGCGTCGCCCTTCTCACCCTCGCCGTGGCCATGCCCGTTGCGGCCCGCGCGCAGCCCCAGTCCGGCCCGCAGACCGGGATCGTGTTCCGCAACACCATCACCGGCGAGGCGATGGACACGGCCGAGGGCAAGCCGGGCGGGCGGGACACGCAGGCGGTCAAGACCTTCTTCCAGACCGGCAAGAATCTCTACATCGACGACAAGTCCTGCCTGCGCAACGGCGAGAGCCTGTTCCTGACCTCGTGCTCCGGCTGCCACGGCCATCTCGGCGAGGGCAAGGTCGGGCCCGGCCTCAACGACGATTACTGGACCTACCCGGCGAACACGACCGATGTCGGCCTGTTCGCGACCCTCTGGGGCGGCGCCAACGGCATGATGGGACCGCACAACGAGGATCTCAATCCCGACGAGATGCTGCAGGTCATCGCCTGGATCCGCCATCTCTACACGGGTCCGGTGAAGGATGCCGAGTGGCTCACCGACGCGCAGAAGAAGACTTACAAGCCCTTCAAGGAGGGCGAGACCTTTGCCAAGGACGTGCCCGGCCAGTGCAAGCCGCTGGACTAGCCGTTCTCGGCAAGTCGCGCCCCGCAGGAGACGGGGCGAACCGACGGCCCGACCGGCCGGCCAAGGAAGAGACGGAGGAATCAACGATGCGCACAGTGATCACGACGGCGATGCTGATCGCGGGGGCGGCCTTCGCGGTGCCGGCGCTGGCCTATGACGGGCAGACCTGCAAGGCGCCGGGCAATTGCTGGCAGCCGAAGCCCGGCTTCCCCGAGAAGGTCGCCGGGACCAAGTACGATCCCAAGCACGACCCGAAGGAGGTCAGCAAGCAGGCCGAATCCATCAAGCAGATGGAGGAGCGCAACAAGAAGCGGATCGAGAACGCCAAGAAGACCGGCAAGTTCGAGTACGACGTCGCCAAGATCTCATCGAACTGATCGCGTCGAACGGATCGCGTCGAACGGATCGCGTCGAACGGATCGCGGCCGACCGATCCGGCCGGCCGATCGGGCGTCCTGGGGCCGGCCCGCGCCGCGGCGCCGGCCCGCAGCGACGCTCGGTACCGCGCGCCGCACCGACACGCCGCATCGACACCCGGCGCCACCGTACCGGCGCCCCGCCCGACACCGCAGGCACCGCCTCATGAACACCCTCCGTCCCGGAGACACGATGCTCACCGACTGGCGGGCCGCGGCGGCCCGCTTCGAGGCGGAGGTCGCCAAGGCGGTGGTCGGACAGGAGCGGGCGATCCGCCTCGTGACGATCGCGATCTTCGCCCGCGGCCACGTGATGCTCGAGGGCGATGTCGGCGTCGGCAAGACCACCCTGCTGCGGGCGGTGGCCCGGGCGCTGGGCGGCGCCTACGAGCGCGTCGAGGGCACGGTCGACATGATGCCGACCGACCTGATCTACCACACCTATCTCGGCCCCGACGGCCGGCCGCGGGTCGATCCCGGTCCGGTCCTGGCCCGGGCCGAAGATCTCTCGGTGTTCTTCTTCAACGAGATCAACCGGGCGCGGCCGCAGGTCCACGCCCTGCTGCTCCGGTTGATGGCCGAGCGCAGCGTCCAGGCCTTCGGCCGCACCTACACGTTCCCGAACCTGCAGGTCTTCGCCGACCGCAACCGCGTCGAGCGCGAGGAGACCTTCGAGCTCCCGGCCGCGGCCCGCGACCGCTTCCTGATGGAGATCGGCCTGGAGGCGCCCCGGGACGCGGCGGTGCGCCGGACCCTGGTCTTCGACCCGCGCTTCCACGACACCGACGCCCTCGTCGGCGCGGTCGCGGAGGGCGTGCTCGACCACGCCCGGATCGGCGGCATCGCCGCCGCGATCCAGCACGCCGTCCGGGCGGAGCCGTCGATCGAGGCCTACGTGGTGGCCCTCTGGGACGCCCTGGTTCGCCCCGCGGAGGCCGGGATCCGGCTCCCGGGCCTCGACACCGCCACCCTCGTCCAGGGAGGCGCCTCGCCGCGCGGCGTCGCCTTCCTGGTGCGCGCCGCCCGGGTGCGGGCGTGGCTGGAGGGGCGCGACTGGCTGGTGCCGGAGGATGTGCGGGCGGTCTTCACCGAGGTGATGGCCCACCGCGTCTTCCTCGAACCCGTCCACGAATTGCAGCGCGGCGCGATCGTGCCCGCCCTGTGCCGGGCCGCGTTCGAGACGGTGCCGGCGCCGTGAGCGACCCGCGCACGGCCGATATCGTCTACCTGCCGCGCTGGCGGCCGCGCGGCAGCCGGGCCGGCCTCCACCGGGGACGCGACGCCGGCGGCTCCGGCCCGTTCCGCGATCAGGTGCCGTTCCTGCAACTGCCGGATGCCCGCCGCATCGACCTGCGCGCGACGCTGCGCGACCCGTTCGAGGGGGTGCATGTCCGCCGCTTCGAGGCGCGGACCGCGGTCGAGACCTGGGTTCTGGTCGATCTCTCGGCCTCCATGGGCTTCCGCGGCACGGCGGACCGGACGCGGCTCACGGGCGATCTCTGCCGGGCGCTGGCCGTCTCGGCGACCCGGATCAGCGACGGGTTCGGCCTGATCGGCTGCGACGAGACCCTGCGCGACGACCTCACCCTGCCCGCCACCCGCCACCGGGGCGCGGCCGTCGCCGCCGCCGAGCGGGTCGCGGGCGCGCCCCGCACGGGTCGCGGCTGCGCCGGCATGCTCGAGGCCGCGCGGCGGCTCGCCGGGCGGCCGAAGCTCGTCTTCCTCGCCTCCGACTTCCGCTGGCCCGAGGCCCTGATCGCCCAGGTCTTCGCCGCGCTGGCGCCGCACGACACGGTGCCGATCCTGCTCGCCGACCCCGCCGAGGCGGAGGCGCTGCCGGCCTTCGGCCTCGTCGAGCTCGACGATCTGGAGGGCGGCGGCCGCCGCGTGGTCCTGCTGCGCCCGAGCCTGCGCCGGGCCTGGATCGCCCGGGAGCGGGACCGGATCGCCGCCCTGGAGCGCGCCGCCGCGCCCTTCGCCCGCCGGGTCTTCCAGCTCGCCGGGCGCTTCGACGCCCAGGCGCTCACCCGCCACCTGATGACGACCTGAGCATGGGCGCGCGCGTTCCCGCCCTCCTGCTGGCCGGCCTCCTCGCCGCGCCCCTCGCCCTGACGGCCGGCCCGGCGGCCGCGCAGGTGCGCTCCGTCGAGGTGCGCAGCCCGCGGCCCTTCGGAATCTTCCTGGGCGACCTCGTCGAGGCGCAGGTGGAGATCCTGGCCGATCCCGATTTCCGGCTGCAGCGCGCGACCCTGCCCCAGCCCGGTCCGGTGACCTACTGGCTCGACCTGCGCGCCGTCGCGGTCGACGACGTTACGGTGGCCGGCGCCCGGCGGGTGCGCCTGCGCCTCACCTACCAGAGCTTCTACGCCGCCCTCGACGCCCGCACCCTGGAGGTGCCGGGCTTCCCCCTGACGCTGGCGAGCGAGGCGGCGACCGGCCTCACCACCGCCGCCGTCCAGGTGCCGGGCTGGAGCCTCGGCGTCTCCCCCCTGCGCGAGGTGCAGCCGCAGCGGCGCGAGGATCCGGCCGAGTACCTGCGCCCGGACGGTCGCGGCGGCCGGATCGATCCCGGGCCGGATGTGGCGGCGGCGGCGGGCCTCGGGGCCCTGGCCGGCCTCGCCGCCCTGGCGCTGGCGCATGACCGGGCCTGGGGGCCGTTCCGGACACGGCGCGGCCGTCCCTTCGCGACGGCCCTGCGGGTGCTCCGGCGGCAGCGGGCGGGGGCCGAGCCCGATCAGGCCTACCGGGCGGCGCTGCTGGCCCTGCATCGGGGGCTCGACCAGACCGCCGGCCGGCGGGTGCTGGCCGACGATCTCGGGGACGTCCTCGCGCGCCATGGGGCGTTTCGGGGGCAGGCGGAGGGGCTCGCGCGCTTCTTCGAGGCCTCGCGCCTCGCCTTCTTCGGCGGCCGCCTGCCCGCCGCGCGCGCGGCCTGGCCCCTCGCCGAGGCCGAGATGCTCCTGACCCGCCTCGCGGCGGCGGAGCGGAGCGCGTGACGCCGTGACCGATCTCCTCGCCCGCCTTGGCGCGACCGAACCCTGGATCCTGTGGCTGCTGCCGCTGGCGCTGCTGCCGCTGGCCCGCTCGGCCCTGCGCCGGACCTCCGTGCCGGCGGTCGCCGCCGCCCCGGCCGATCCCCTCTCGGCCTGGCTCGGCCGGGCGCTGACGCTCGCCGGAATCCTGGCCATCGCCGGCCTGGTCGTGGCCCTGGCGGGCCCCTACCGGACGGGCGCACGGATCGAGCGCCTCGGCATCGGCGCGCAGGTGTCGCTGCTGATCGACCGCTCGGGCAGCATGAACGAGACCTTCGCGGGCCGGCAGCCCTCCGGCGCCGAGGAATCGAAGGCCGC
This sequence comes from Methylobacterium sp. UNCCL125, assembly GCF_900116795.1. Taxonomy (NCBI): domain Bacteria; kingdom Pseudomonadati; phylum Pseudomonadota; class Alphaproteobacteria; order Hyphomicrobiales; family Methylobacteriaceae; genus Methylobacterium; species Methylobacterium sp. UNCCL125. The sequence goes on from NZ_FPBW01000037.1 coordinate 44,106, forward strand.
CGCCTCCCGGCGCCTCCTGGCGGATTTCGTCGGCGCGCGGGGGCACGACCTGTTCGCCGTGACGGCCTTCTCCACCGCGCCGATGCTGGTCATGCCGATGACCGACCGCCACGACGCCGTGCGGGCGGCGATCGCCGCCATCGACCGGCCCGGCCTCGACTACACCAATATCGGCCGCGGCCTCGGCATGGCCCTGTCGCAGTTCGGGGTCGATGTCGGCGCCTCGCGGGTGCTCCTGCTCGTGTCCGACGGCGCCGCGGTGATCGACCCGCGCATCCAGGACCAGCTGCGCGCCGCCGTCGCGCGGATCCGGCCGAACCTGTACTGGCTGTTCCTGCGCACCAAGGGCTCGCCCGGCATCGCCGACCGGCCGGCCGGCGAGGACACGCCCCAGGCCGCGCCGGAGCGGCACCTCGACCTGTTCTTCAAGAGCCTCGGCGTGCCCTACCGCGCCTTCGAGGCCGAGGGCGCCGCGGCGGTGGAAGCCGCGATCCGGCAGATCGAGGCCCTGGAGCGGGACCCGATCCCCTATGTCGAGGAGCGCCCGCGCCGGGACCTGACCGGGCTCGCCGCCGCGCTCGCCGCGCTGGGCCTCGCCGTGCTCGTCCTCGCCAAGCTCGTGGAGGCGGACCTCGTGGAGGCGGAACTCGCGAATGCGCCGGCGGAGGCGGAGGCGGAGACGGCGACGGAAGCCGCGGGCGCGGCGCCGCGGAGGGCGGCATGAGCTCCGGCGCCCTCCTCGACGGCCCGGCCCCGCGCCGCGCTGCCCTCCCCCGCCTCGGCGTGGCCGCGGCCTGGCGCCGGGTCCGGCCGGCCCTGCTGGTCGCCCTGCCGCTGGTCCTCGCGGCCGCCGCCCTGTGGTTCGCCGTCTCGGGCTGGAGCGCCGCGCGCGACGACGACCGGATCGCCGCCCTGGAGGCGGGCCGCGACCGGCCGGTCGACCCGGATGCGCGGCCGGCCCTCCTGGTGGCGCGGATCGGCTTCCTCGCCGCCCGGGACCGTCTCGGCGAGACAGAACCCCTCCTCGACGCCCTCGACCGCGCCGGCGCGGTGCGGGAGGCGGCCCGGGCGCGGTACGTCATCGGCAACGCGCGGATGCGGCAGGCCTTCGTGCTGATCGGCCGCGGCGATCTCGACAAGGCCGCGCCCCAGGTGACGCTGGCGCGGCAGGATTACCGCCGCGCCCTCCAGGCCCGGCCCGAATTCTGGGACGCCAAGTACAATCTCGACGTCGCCTCGCGCCTCGTGCGCGACTACCCGGAATTCGACCGCAAGACCGGGGACGAGCTGCGCGCCGAACCGAAGAAGATCTGGACCGACATCCCCGGCCAGCCGCGGGGCGGCCCGTGAGACCGCGGCGCGTCCTGCCCCCCGTTCGGCCCTCCGTCCTGCCCCCCTTCGTCGCCCGCAACCTGCGCGACGGGCGGTTCCGCATCCTGGCGGCCGCCCTGGTGCTGGCGCTGGCAGCCCTCGTCGCTCCGCCGATCCCGTTCACCCGCACCGGCGTGTCGGTGCTGGCGGTGGTCGACATCACCGGCAGCATGGCGGTGCGCGACTATCCCGCCGCCGCGGGATCCGTGAGCCGGCTCGAGACCGTCAAGGCGGCTCTGCGGGCGATGCTGCCCGACCTCCCCTGCGGCTCGCGGGTGGCGCTCGGCCTGTTCACCGACCGGCGGCCGTTCCTGCTGTTCACGCCGGTCGAGGTCTGCGCCGATTTCGCGCCGCTGGACGGCGCCATCGCGGCCCTCGATCCGCGCATGGCCTGGGAGGGGGACAGCCGCATCGCGGCCGGCCTGTTCCGGTCGATCGCCATGGCGGGGGAGATCGACGCCGACCTCCTGTTCCTCACCGACGGCCAGGAGACGCCGCCCCTGCCGGCCTCCGGCGGCCCGACCTTCGACGGCAAGCCCGGCGCGGTGCGCGGGCTGATCGTCGGCGCGGGCGGCTACGGCCTGTCGCCGATCCCGCGCTTCGACGATCGCGGCCGGCCGGCGGGCTTCCTGGGCGAGAGCGACGTCCAGCAGGAGAACCGCTCCGGGCCGCCCCCGGCCGACGCGGAATCGCGCGAGGGCTACAATCCGCGCAACGCCCCCTTCGGCGCCCAGGCGGCCCATGGCAGCGAGCACCTCTCCGCGGTCCGCGAACCCTACCTGAAGCGCCTCGCCGCCGAGACCGGCCTCGGCTACGCCCATCTCGACGGCCCGGGCGGCCTGGCCGCCCCCCTGCGCGCCGCGGCGACGCCGCGCCCGCTGCCCGGCCGGCTCGACCCGCGCCCCGCCCTCCTGGCGGCGTCCCTGGGGCTGACGCTCCTGTCCCTCCTGGCGAACCCCCTCGCCCTCGTCCAGCGCGCGCGCCGCGGGCGCGCGGCCCACCCTGTTCCAACCCTCGTTCCAACCGGACCGATCAGGACCTGACCATGCGGATGCCCCTCGCCCTCGTCCCGGCCGTCGCCGCGGGCCTCGCCGTCGTCGGCCTCGCCGGCGCGGCGCTGGCCCACGGGCCGACGCCGCAGAAGATCGACCAGTCGATCACCATCCAGGCGCCCCCGGACGCGGTCTGGAAGGTGGTGGGCGATTTCGGCGGCATCGGGCGCTGGCACCCCGACGTGGCCAAGGCCGAGGCCAGCGGCGGCAATGTCGAGGGCACGACCCGCCGGGTGACCCTCAAGGCCGGCGGCACCCTGGTCGAGGGGCTGGACGAGTGGCTGGCCGACGGCCGGACCTACTCGTACCGGATGTCCGACCCGGACCTGAAGGCGCTCCCGGTCTCCTCCTACTCGGCGACCCTCACGGTGACCCCGGACGGGACCGGCTCCAAGGTGTCGTGGATCGGCCGCTTCTACCGGGGCGACACCGGCAACGAGCCGCCGGAGAACCTCAGCGACGAGGCCGGGCGCACGGCGATGAACCGCTACTTCGCGGACGGGCTCAAGGGGCTGAAGGCGGCCGTCGAGGGCCGGACGACCCATTGAGGCCCCGCATGCGCCACCTCCGGCTGATCGCGACGCTCGCGCTCGCGGCCGCCACCGGGACCGGTGGCGCGTCCGCCTCCGCCGACCCGGTCTGGGTCGTCAGCCAGCAGGGGGCCGAGCTGGCGCGGATCGAGGCCGGGACCGTGGCCGGGCGGATCCCGCTCGGGCCCGCGCCGGTGGCGGCGGCCACCGACCGGGCCGGCCGCCTCTATCTCACCCACCCGGACGGGCGCGCCGTGACCGTCGTCGAGCCCGGCAAGCCGCCCCGCCGCCTGCCCGTCCCCGGCCAGGTCTTCGGCCTCGCGGCGAGCCCCGACGGCGCGCACCTGTTCGTCGGCGACTGGTCGGGCGACCGCGTGCTGCGGATCTCCGCGGCGACCGGCGCCATCGAGGGCACCGCGGCGGTGGGGCACGAACCGGCCCATCTCGTCCTCGACCGGCGCGGGCGGCTCTACGTCGCCGACCGCGAGAGCCGTCAGGTCAGCGTGATCGACACGGGGACGATGACCCGCGTGGCCGTCGTCCCGACCGGCGAGGCGCCCTTCGCCCTGGCGCTCGCGCCGGACGAGGCCAGCCTCTACGTCGCCAACGTGCGCAGCGGCGACCTCACGGTGATCGACACGGCGACGTTGCGGGCCCGTGCCACGGTTCCGGCCGGCCGTATGCCCTACGGCGTCGCGGTCACCGGCGACGGCAGCCGGATCCTGGTCACCAACCAGCATGCCGCCGCCGTGACGGTGATCGATGCGGCCCGGCTCGAGATCGTCGCCACCGTGGCGGTGGGGCCCTATCCCGAGGGCATCGCGGTGGTCGGTCCGCGGGCCTATGTGGCGAACTGGTTCTCGGACGATGTCTCGGTGATCGATCTCGCCACGTGGCGCGAGACGGCGCGCATCAAGGTGGCGGAGGGCCCGCGCACGGTCCTGGCGCCGGGGGAGCCCGCGCGATGAGACGGGCCTGCCGCATCCGGATCGCGTCCGGCCTGGTCCTGCTGGCGCTCGGCGCCTGCAACCGGGACTCGGACGAGCGCGGCGACGCCGCGGGCGCGGTGGTCGCCACCACCGCCGAGGGCACCCTGCCGGCCTGGCTCGCCCCGACCGACGGGACCGACCCGGCCCGCTGGCTCGCGGGCCGGGAGGCCGGCAAGGCCCTGCCGGCCGACGAGCCCCGTGTGCGCGCGATGGCGGCGGCGCTGGCCCGGGCCCGCGACGGCTTCATCGAGGATCCGCGCATGATCGCCAACCGCACCGTCCAGCTCGGCCAGATGCTGGCCGAGGCCGGCATCGGCGAGGGCTACGGCGCGATCCTCGACGGGCTCGGCGGGATCGCGGCCGAACGCGGGCGCCGCAAGAGCCTCTACGGCGAGATGTGCCAGCACTACTACAACGCGCGGATGCAGGGGGCCGACCATGCAGCCGCGCTGGCGCGCCTCGCCGCCCCGCATCCGGTCCTCGAGGGCACGCCGTGAGCGCCGCCCGGGCCTCGGCCGATTGGCCGGCTGGGGGGGACGGTGCGGCCATCCTCGACGCGGTGCTGATCGTCGACGACCACCCGGTGGTGCGGCGCGGCTTCCGCCACCTCGCGGAGGATGCCGGCGTCCGGGCGGTCCACGAGGCCGCCGACGTGGTGTCGGGATACCGCACGTTCCACCGCCACCGTCCCGGGCTGGTGGTGACCGACCTCGGCTTCCGCGACCAGGGCCTTTCCGGCCTGTCGCTGATCCGCCGGGTGCGGGCCCTGGAGCCGGCGACCCGGATCCTCGCCTTCAGCATGCACGACGACCCGGTGATCGTCGCCCGCGCCATCGAGGGCGGGGCGCATGGCTTCGTCCTGAAGGACACGGCGGTGACGCGCTTCCACGAGGCGCTGGCGGCCGTCTCGGCCGGGCACAGCTACCTGCCGCACGAGGTCGCGACCAAGATCGCCATGCTGAATGCCGGCCTGCTGGACTCGCCCCTCGCGCGCCTGACCGCGCGGGAGGTTCAGGTCCTGTCGCTGCTGGGGGCGGGCAAGTCCAACGAGGCGATCGCCGACAGCCTGTCGATGAGCCACCGAAGCGTGTCGGCCATCGTCTCGGGCATGAAGCAGAAGCTCGGCGCCGGCAGCCTCGCCGACCTCCTCCGCATCGCCCTGTCGCGGGACGGGCGGCCGGTGTGAGGCGGGCAGCCGACAGCGCGTCCGACAGCGCCGCCGACAGCGGGCCGGGGCTACCGCGGCACGATCAGGCCGGGAATGATCGATCCCTGCGGCCCGAACGTCGCCTCGGCCTTCCGGCAATTCGCCGCCACGTCCTTCTGGTAGGCCGCGATGTACCGGGTCGCGATCAGGTGCAGGTCGCCGGTCTCCAGGCTGGCGGCATCGACGCCCAGGGCCTCGACGGTCTGCTTGAGGCGCGCGGGATCGCTCCGCAGGCCGGGGCATTCGAGGTTCACGAATCCGGCGAGCCCGGCGAGCTTCGCCGCCTGGTTGCGCCGCGGGTCGCCGGCCGATGGGTCCTGCGTCTGGGTCTGCGCCTGGGCCGTCAGCAGGCTCAGAAGGAGGCCGGCCGAGACCAGACCGGACAGACGGACCACGCGCATGGCTTCTCTCATCCTGTTCGAAGAGCAGCGCGTCCGTCCACCGTCACCGCTGCGCAGAGTCACGCAGGGTTATGCCGCAGGATCGGGGATTTACAATGCAGACCAAGCTTATAATCGTCTTAATTGCTCTGACCTGCGGGACCTTGCCGGCGGATGCCGCCCGCCTGACCATGGACGACAAGGCCTCGCTGTGGCCGCGGGCGAGCATGACCGACAAGATCGATTTTTCCAGCCGGATGGGCCGGGCCTTCCACACGCTGTCGCCCAAACTCGACGAAGCGTATTTCATGCGGTGTCTGGAAGAGACCGCCAATATCGGTGACACGAAGGAACTCAGGCTCGAAGAGATGGTGCGGGCCTGCATCTCCCTCGTCCGGGACGAAGGCGAGTGAGCGGCCGGCCGCGCCGGCCTGCGGTGCCGCCGACATCCCGGGGGCCGCGAAGGTCAGGATCCGGCCGTGATCCCTGACCACCTTCAGCCCGGGTCCGCCTGCGGTCCGCGTATCGGAAAGCTCCGCGGGCGGCCCGGCAAGGGCCGATGCGGCGCGCCGGACGCCCGCGGAACCGTGCTCCATCCGCCTCCGGGATTACACGCAGCAATTGAAATCAGGTCTTCCGGAAAGAATCCGGAAAGCTCCCCGTTGCTAAAGTCCCGCTTGGTGGGAGCGTGCACCGTCCAGCAGTACGTTCGCGCAGGCGGACGAGTGGGATCCCCGGAACATGAACAGTGGGATGGGCGCGCTGCGGGAGAAGGCGAAGCTTCTGGACACCGTCCTCGACACGATGGACCAGGGTCTCATGATGATCGACGCCGCCGGCGTCGTTCAGGTCTGCAATGCCCGCGCCCTTACGCTGCTCGATTTGCCGCCGGCGCTGATGCGGACCCGCCCGACCTTCGAGGCCGTCCGGCAATATCAGATCGCGCAGGGGGAGTTCGGCGCGGCGTGCGAGACCCTGCGGCGCTGGGTGGCCGCGCGCGGGCTGGAGCGCCGCGCCCATACCTACGAGCGCGAGCGCCCGAACGGCACCGTGCTGGAGATCCGCACCGTGCCGCTGCCCGATGGCGGGGCGGTGCGGACCTTCACGGACATCACCGCGCGCAAGCGGGCCGAGGAGACGCTGCAGGTCAGCGAGACGCGCCTCGCCCTGGCGCAGGACGCGGGCAGTGACGGGCTCTGGGACTGCGATCTCACGACCGGGGAGGCGTGGTCCTCGGATCGCTGGTGGGGGGTGCTGGGCTACGAGCCCGGCGAGCTGGCGAGCCACGCCCAGACGTGGCGGGCCCTGCTCCACCCGGAGGATGCGGGCGCGGCCGAGCGGGCCCTGATCGAGCATCTGAGCGGGCGGGCGCCGACCTTCGCGTGCGAGCACCGCATGCGGCGCAAGGACGGCACTTGGGCCTGGATGATGACCCGCGGCAAGGTCGTGGCCCGCGCCGCGGATGGCCGTGCCCTGCGCTTCATCGGCACGCAGATCGACATCAGCGCCCGCAAGGCGGCCGAGGGGCAGGTGGCCCACATGGCGCGCCACGACGGCCTCACCGACCTGCCCAACCGCGCGCTGTTCTACGAGCGGCTGGAGATCCGGCTCGCCGACCTGCATCTCCACGGCGGCGCCTGCGCGGTGCTGTGCCTCGACCTCGACCGCTTCAAGGCCGTCAACGACAGCCTCGGCCACGCGGCCGGGGATTTCCTGCTCCGGGCGGTGGCCCATCGCATCCGCGCGGTGCTGCGGGCCGAGGACATGGTGGCGCGCCTCGGCGGCGACGAGTTCGCCGTGCTGGTGGCCGATGCGGGCGATCCCGCCCACGCCGAGACCCTGGCGGCGCGCCTCATCGCGGCGGTGCAGGCGCCGATCCGCTTCGGCAAGCAGCGGCTGAAGGTTGGCCTGAGCGTCGGCATCGCGCAGGCGCCCGGCCACGGTCCCGATAGCGAGACGCTGTTCCGGCGCGCCGATCTCGCCCTCTGCCGGGCGAAGGCGGAGGGCGGGAACACCCATCGGGTGTTCGAGCCCACGATGGACGAGGCCGAGGCGGCCCGGCGCGACCTGGAACGGGATCTGCGCCAGGCGATCGAGGGCGACGAACTCATCCTGCACTACCAGCCGCAGGTGAGCACCGCCACCGGCCGGCTCGTCGGGTTCGAGGCGCTGGTGCGCTGGGAGCATCCGACCCGCGGGCTGGTGCCGCCGAATGCCTTCATCCCGCTGGCGGAGGAGAGCGACCTGATCCTGCTGCTGGGGGAGTGGGTGCTGCGCGCCGCCTCCCGGGAGGCGGCGCGGTGGTCCCGTCCGCTGAAGGTGGCGGTGAACCTGTCCCCGCGCCAGTTCCAGCAGGCGGATCTGCCCGAGCGCATCCTGGCCATCCTCACCGAGACGGGCCTGGCGCCGACGCGGCTCGAACTCGAGATCACCGAGACCCTGATCATCAACGACATGGCGCGGGCGCTCGGCATCCTGCGTCGGCTGAAGGCCTTCGGCATCTCCATCGCGATGGATGATTTCGGGACGGGCTACTCGTCGCTGGCGACGCTGCAGGCGTTCCCCTTCGACAAGATCAAGATCGACCGGTCGTTCGTGGGCCATGTCGAGGTCAGCGCGCAGGCCGCTGTGATCGTGCGCGCGGTCCTGGGGCTCGGCCGCAGCCTGGGGATGAGCGTCGTGGCCGAGGGCGTCGAGACGGATGCGCAGATGCGCTTCCTGGCCGCGGAGGCGTGCGACGAGGCTCAAGGCTATCTGATCAGCAAGCCGCAGCCGATCGAGCATTTCGCCGAGCAGATCGGTGCGTGCGAAGGCTTCGTGGCACCGGGCCGCCCGGACGCGGCCGTCGCCTGAGGCACGCTGCAGATCGACGACGGCCCGGAGCCCGGACGGTCGATGCGGGGCCGGATCGGGCCGCCCGATCGGCCGGCGTCCCACGGCGGCGATAGCCGCCCTGCGGCCTCGACGCGTTCCGGGGTCCGCCGGGACCGCGGGCGCCGCGCCGGCCTCTGTGGCGCGGCCGCGACACCCGACGACGACCGCCTGTGGATGACGTGACCTGCCCCCGATCCGTCAAGGTTCGGAGGCCAGCATGACCGCGCACCGCCGATCCGGCTCACCCAGCGCCCTCATCGCATGTTCGCCCAGCCCCACGCCCTCCTCCTCCGTCATCGCGAGCGCGTCGCCGTGCTCATCTCCTCCGCGCTGTTCCTGGCGGGCGCCCTGCCGCTCTTCTGGGCGATCGGCTGATCCCCCGGCTCTGACCAATAGAGAATCGGCTGCGGACCGGGCCGCACAGGCTCTCGACGCGCCGCACGCCCGGCGGGCGGTCCGATACGGATTCCGCCTGAAGCGCTCGGACGAGGCCGGCGTCCAGGTTTCACGCGTGCAGCGAAGCCATCCGGGGCGGGCCACCCGCTCCGAGGTCGCCCGGCCCTGGTTCACAGCGCTCCGCGGTTAAGGCCGTGGAAAGTCCGTCCTGTCGCGGACGCGACGGCCTCCGAACGCCGAAGGGGCCGCGTCCTTTCGGACGCGGCCCCTTGCGAGCTCGGCTTGGCGCGGCGGTCGGGATCCGACCGCCGCGGCGCGGTCTTAGTAGGAGCCGAACTTGTAGTTCAGGCCGGCGCGGACGACGGCGAACTCGTCGGAACGGCGGCCGATGCCGCTGTAGACGACGGGGAAGTTGTTGGCGGCGTTGATGACGAACGCGCCCTGGTTGCGGGTGTTGCGGTCGAGGTTGACGTACAGGCCTTCGACCTTGAGCGTCACGGCCGAGGAGCGGAAGAAGTTCAGGAAGGAGTCGGTGGGGAGCGCGTACTCGACGCCGCCGCCGACGGCCCAGCCGGTGCGGAAGCTGTCGTTGCCGGCGTAGCCGCCGAAGGAGCGGTCGGCGCTGCCGGAGCCGTAGGCGAAG
>NZ_FPBW01000041.1:0-41400 GCF_900116795.1 Methylobacterium sp. UNCCL125
CCTCAGACGCAGGGCAAGATCGAGCGCTGGCACCAGACGCTCAAGAACCGCATCCTGCTCGAACATGCCTACCTGCCCGGCGAACTCGAGGCGCGTGTGGCCGCCTTCGTGGAGCACTACAACCATGTTCGGGCTCACGAGAGCCTGGGCAACCTCACCCCTGCCGACGTCTACTTCGGTCGCGGAGAGGCCATCTTGCGTGAACGGGCGCAGATCAAACGCCAGACCCTCATGGACCGCCGCTTGCGCCATCACGCGCAGGCTGCCTAACCTCTCAATCCAGATGGACCAGAGCCTCCGTTCCTGAGCTTCCCGACTCGTCTCAAATCATCTGACGACGGACACTCTATCGCTACGGCCCGAGCCGGGACGCGCCGCGGTGGCGTTGGGCCACGCCGGGGAGCGCCGTGGCGGCCGTGCTGTGGCTGTCCGCCTCGCTGCTGTTCTCCTGGTACGTGTCGAACTTCGGCAGCTACAACAAAACTTACGGGTCGCTAGGAGCGGCCGTCGGCTTCATGACCTGGATCTGGATCTCGACGATCATCGTGCTGCTGGGCGCTCAGGTGAACGCCGAGATGGAGCACCAAACCGCCGAGGACACGACTGTGGGCGAGCCCCAGCCCCTCGGCGCGCGGGGAGCAAAGATGGCCGACAGCGTCGGTGCTGCGGCGGAGTGAGCCGCTACCGAGTGATGCCCTGCGACCGCAGCATAGAGACGGCGGCTTTTGAGGTCAGGGTAGGGGCAAGCGCTTGAACTGGGTGACCCCACCGTCGGGGCTGCTACTGACATCGATACGGCGGGGCACTCACCCCGCCGCACATAGATCAATCGTCCGCTCTCAATCCGGATCAATCATCGTCGTCATCCTCGCGACGGAGGCGCTCCTCACGGCGGAGCGGATCGCGTCGCCCGTCGCGGAACTCCTCACGACGCTCCTCGCGACGGATCTCGTCCCGGTCGCGCTCCCGCGGCGAGCGCGGATCAACTCTCACGCCACCGGGCCCAACGTCGATGCTTTGTGCAGCTGCCGGAAGAGCTGGAACGCTGAGTAGTCCGGCTGCGATCAGCGCGCCTGCGAGGAGATGCTTCACGGTTGTCCTCCCGTATAAGAGCAGACAACAATCTCGGCAGGTAGCTGTTCCGAACAGCGTATAGCCCAGCGTTTGAACTGGACATTCGTCAGGACAGAAGCATGTGCGGCAGCGGCCAATTAACTATGCCGCATCAGGCTAAGGGTCGAACGGACTTGGCCTCCTCCCGTTCGCTCTTGGGAAGCCCTGCCGTGACCTCAACACGCGGCGAGGGTTTTTCCCGTTCGGCCCAGGTTCTCTGCCGCCGACCAGTGGCTGTAATGTTCAACAGCGGTCAGCATCCTTTCCGCTCCCGAAACCGGGTTCCGTTCCAACGCTGACGGGCCACAAGCCTCGCTTTTACGCTCAAGCTTCGTATCCTGGCGGGCGTCGACAAAGCGTTGCGCGTGAGGGGCCATGACCATCAAGATGAAGACCGCCTGCCTTGGGCTATCCGTTTTTGCTCTGGCCTCTCCGGCGCTCTCACAGGGCACGCCCGAGCAGCAACAAGCCTGCACACCCGACGCCATGAGCCTCTGTCAGAACTACATTCCTGACGCCGGGCGGGTTAGGGCGTGTCTGCTGAGCAGGAGGGCGAGCTTGAGTCCAGCCTGCCGTGCGGCAATAGCAGCGGGTGAGCCTAAGTCGTCCGCGCCACGCAAGCGGCGGCGCAGGCACTCGTAAGCACCAGCGCGCTCCGCTTGGTCGACGAACGTCGCGGCGGCCGCCTCTTTTTTTATAGGCGGGAATTTGGTCGGCGCACACGGTGGTGCTCTGGCGACCGATGCATGTGCCTGATGGCGCCGATCCACCTACGGCTCGATCTCACGGGCGATCCGACCCAAAGCGCGGCATAGCCGAAGTGTCTGGGTCAGCTCGTTCGTCCGGCCACCATGCCGGTAGTTGCCGTTCGCCTTTCCCACCGGCGCGCCGCCACCAGCACCGTGCATCCGGCAGACCCGATACCCTCGCACGGCCGGAGCACGACAGGGCTGGCCTGACCGCTTCGAGCGCGCCGTGCAGCGCGCGGCCAAGTGCATGGGGTTGACGCTACTTTCCATGGTCACCCTCTCCCCCGGCCGAGGAGGTGGTCACCGAGCCGACAATCGCCTGCCCGCCGGCTTCGACGGTGACCCGCTCGACCCGGACTACCTGCTGCCCGGTGCTGCGGTAGCGCTTCAACGCCTCCATCTGCGTGGTGAACGTGCGCATCAATTTGTTGAGCGCGCGCTCTGCACCCTCCTGCTGAGGCAGGTTCTCCACGTGCGCGAGCCGCCTCGCGAAGGTCATGCTCGCCATGTGAACGGCCGCCATCTGCGCCCCGAGCATCGCCTCGACCTCATCGCGCGGTTCGATGCCGTTGATGACGGACAGCACGAAGTTCGTGTCAGCCTCGCTGACCTCCTGCCCTTGGCTGGCGGCGTTCATCACCTGCTTGAGAAGGCCATGCATGAACTCGGGACTGACCGTTCCAAGCGCGCCCATGAGGGTGAAGAGGCCGGTCGCGAGGTCGGGGTGGTCCGGGCGCACGCTGGCGCCGGTTTCGCCTTTGGATCTTTTGATGCGAGCCGGTGGCCGCCGGGCAGTACGCTCCCTGTAGCGGTTCATAGCGGCCGTCTCAGCCGGTGTTGGTTTGTAGGGCTGCGCCACCGCCGTGCGTGGTTTCTCGTTGGTCATGCTGCTGCGAGCCATTCCTTCAGGTTCGCTGCCGCCCTGGGACTTAACCCGAAGCGGCCCTTGAGTGCGTTGGAGAGCTGGGGAGGGCTGACGCCAATTTGATGAGCGACGTCCTCCCGCTGCAGCAACCGAACCCGCTGGGCTTCATGCACGGCTTGGATCACCTCGGGAGGCATGCGACCGCCCGTGTACGCGTCGATAACCGAATGTGCGGCGGCTCCGAGGGTCAGCGTCTCCTCGAAGAGGTCGGGGTGCCTAAAACCTCTCCCCTCCGGTAGCGGTGGCGGAAGCGGTTCAGCGGTACGAACGATCTTCGGGATACTCCTGGGCGAATGCCCGTCAGCGCCGACGCTACGGATCGGGCTGGCCTTCCTCGCTGGACCCAGAGCGGTCTGTTCTGAAGTGTGAGACTGGCCCGTCCGGGGCTGTAGGTACTTCGTACCTGCTGCCGATGAATTAGTCTCACGGTCCCGGATTTGGGCGGGGAGGGTGCCTGCCTTCTGCATCCGGTAGAACTTCGCCCGGCTCATCCCGAGCGCGTCCCACGGCTTCAGTTGCGCCTTCGATTGCTCCCGCGGTCGGGCTCCCTTTGCGGCTCGCCGAGCCTTCGCCAGCTCGGCCTCCCGCTTCCGCTGGTACTTGTTGAACTGCTGGCGGGTCATGTCGGCTGGGCGGATCCGCGTGAGCCTCAACCGCTCGCGTTCGTTTACCGAGAGGCGCAGCAGGTTTCCTAGCTCCTGCGCTGACCATAGGCGCTTGCGGATGTTGCGCCCTCGGGCTTCGGCGATGCAGGTGCGGATCGCACTAAGGCCCAGACGCGGGACGGCTCCTGCGGTCCACTCCGCAACACGTTGTTCCAGATCCTCGGCCTCGAACCCGCCCGCCTTGATGATGAGCCAGGGGACAGCGGCGCGCAGGTAGGCTTCGCTGTCGTCGGTATCGCACGGCCCACGGTGGCGATATTGGATGAGGGTGCCGATCTCGCTGAGGGTCTGACGGTCGCCTGTCCAGTTCGAGCGCTTGTTGCGGCGGCGCCGGATCTTCCGTTCAAGAGCAACTGCCTGTGACTGCGCACGAGCCCGCTTCACCGCCTCAGCGTCGCTGCGGTCAAAGATATCGAACATCCGAGGAGGCTCAGTATCCCAGCGGCCCATCAAGCAGCCTCTAGGTCTAGGCTGAGTTGCATGGGTTTCCGGGACCGAGAGGCCAGCCGTGGGGGTAGTTTTTCGTCTAGGATCCGGCGCGTGTGGTTGATGAGCTGCACGAGGGTGTCGTGATCGCGGAACCCACGCTCAAACCAAAGATAGGCCCCGATATCTTCATCTGGGACCACGATACCACCGTGTGCGTCGCTGCGATGGCCGAGAACGTCGGCGGCAGTCTGAGCAATCGAACAGGCTAGGGCGTCGAGCACGGCTATCCCTGGAGAGGTTACCTGCTAATCTGGGGCCGGAACCGCAAAGCTCAAGATGCGTACCCTGAATTACACTCCAGATCAGAGTAAGACGCTGTTGCGTGTTGATCCACGAGCTGGCGCTGACCCGTTCCCAGTCTGTATTGTGCGCGACCGCTCTGCTGAAGCGAGAAGGATTAATCTCGTAAGGCTGTAGGCGTGTAGATGGCCAGGGCGGCAATCCCTGATGTGTTGGTGGGCTGGGTGGGAGCATAGCTTCGCCTACTGGAGACGAAGCCTGCGACCTGACGTGCCGGAGCCTGCCGTACTGGTCACATAGATCGATGGACGAAACCCTGTCGGGCAGGCCGGGGTCAGGCGGTCGGCCTTTACTCGCCGCTTCACCTCTGCCGAGGTCTGACGCGGAGCGAACCGGGCGCGCATTGATCCGCGCTGCGGTTGTCTGCGGGTGAGGGGCTACCCCATTCCCGCTCCTGCGGCGGAGATCCGCCGCTTGCTGCCGGTGCCCTCCGGACGATGACATGGTCTCCCGGATCTGGCCTGACTAGCCACCCGGACCATGGCTCCGCAGGGGAGCTGGCTATGCCAGCGTAACTGTACGAGTTCCAGTTTTGTTCCTATCGCTCCGGCTAGTCTGGATGGAGTGGGCGCAGTAGGCTGCCGAGGGTCATCAGAAATCGGCGCCGCTGACGCTCTACGAGCACGCGCTGAGGACGGTGCAGAGCAACTCGGTGGCCATCCGCCCCACGACGAGACACGAGAAGCCCGGGCAGCCTCTGGGCTTATCTTGGTGGGAGTTCGGCCGGTGATCCCCGCGTCCGAAGCCTGGGGCCCGTTCCGCCTCGACATCGACAGTCCGAGCGCACGGCGCGCCTCCGCTGCCTACGCGCCGTCGTGCACCTGTCGACAGGCCACACGAGGTGGAGGTGGAGAGCCGCAGCCGAGGCGCTGCCTGTTAGGTTAGATATCCACGCTCGCCGCGCCCGCTTCAGCCGCCTGCCTCACAGTGGCTCCCTCCCGCAGCGCCATGGCTATCGCGGTCGACGTGGTGTCGACGGCAAGTGCGCGATCCTCTCCGTAATCGTAGGGGCTGTTCTCGCCGGAACTCAGCCTTGCGTGGTAGTTGTCGGGGAAGCTCCTATCCATCCGCGTCCTCAGCATGTTTGTGGCGGCATGATAGTCGTCTTCGAAGTTTCTGGCCTTTGTCTCAGTTTCGCCCACGTAAACCCCCGCCTCTTTCTCTTTAGCCATAGCGGAGCTTCTTCGCTCATCTCCGCTGCCGAGAAAGAAATGGACAATCTTGGAGATCAGCCAACTGATGACGTGCATCGGGGGATCCTTAGCGAGCAGCGGCGGACGCGCCCTGTCGTAGAAGACAACGCATCCCGACGGACTTCGGGCGTCGAGGTGTTGTCATTCCTTGCCGAGCTGCGAGCACGGCTCCGATCCCTGCGCCAGACCGGCCACCTCCAGACCGGCCCGCGCGATGCCGCTCTGTGCCAGCTCCTCGCCCAGGCTGAGACGGACCCGACCGCGCTGGAGCCCGCGATCCGCGCCCTCGATGCGCTGGCTGCCAATGACCGCCGCCAGATCCTGGCGAGCTACGCCGCGTTGAATAGACTTGCAGCCTGAGGGGGAGCCGCCATGCCCCGCGATCCCTTCGACATCGTGTGCGACCTCATCGAGCGGTACGTCTCGGCCGAGGAGGCGGCGCCACCCGCGGTCAGCATCATCTCGGCTCTCGCCGTTCTCGCCTCCACCAACAATGCGCCGGCGCCGGCCGCGCGTTCCGACGCGCTGCGCAGGCTCAGGGAGGCCGCGACGTGGTTCGACGGCTCCCCCGCCCAGGTCACCGCTTTGATCAACGGGATCGCGGCGATGGATCCGATCAACCGTGTCCGCCGCAAAGCTGTGCTCACCGCAGCGTGGGCCGATCTTCTCGCTGAATGAAAGGAGCTGCTATGTCCCGCCGCGCGCCCGAGCGCCGCCGTCCCGGTCCCGATCTCGACGACGAGACCGACCTGACCGAGCCCGCCCGCCACGAGCTGGTGGCCCAGGCCGCGCTGATCTTCGGCGAGGAGGCCGCCCGCGAGTTGGCGGGGCACCCCGGCGTGCCGTTCGAGGCGTGCCAGCTGGAGCCAAGCGCATGACCGCCGCCAGCATCCTCGCCCTCGTCGAGAGCATCGAGCGCCACGGCGTGGAGGCTCCGGCAGCCCTCGCCTTCCGGAGTGCCCTCACCCGCAAGGGGCGCGAGGCGCACGCGGCCGGCGGGCCCGCAACCCTCGACGCCATACAGCGCGAGATCGCGGCCGCAGACCCTCGCCGTGCCAAGACCCGCGCTGCCATCCTGGCCGCAGCATGGTCCGGCATCACGGAGCGCGGCTGATGGCACTCACTGCGGCGGTGACGCTGGAGTTTCGGGACGATGCGAGCCGCGTCCAGCATCACGCCGCGGTTGCGGCGCTTCGGAAACTCGCCGAAGCTGCCCGTCTGTTGATGGCCGGCAGCGAACACGTCGATGGCGACCCCACCTGACGTAGTGATGAGATGGCCCCGTCCTACACCACAGACGATGTCGCCAAGCACATGCTGACGATGGCTTCGCCCTACCCTCACGCCAGCGATGGTGCGACGAATTTCCGGGCGCTCTACGCAGAGGTGAGAAAGGTCTTTTCAGGCCTCACCTCCCACGACTTCACTGACGCTTTTGATCGATGCATCGACATGAGGCGGGCCGCGGGTAATCGCCCGGCGAGCTGAGGGCGCTCGCGATCTGAGTATGCACCCTTCGGAACGCCTACGTGAAATTTCATAGCAAGTGCTATATATCATCACGGGACGGCCGACCTGGCTGTTCCCTGACTGATCTTAACAGCCAGCCTGACCGCGAGTGTTGATGATGCGAGGCGACGGAAAACCGTTTGAGGAAGGCCGGTCTGGGAACCCTGCGGGGCGGCCCAAGGGCTCGCGCAACCGTGCGACCCAGGCCCTTGAGAAGATCCTCGACGGCGATGCCGAGGCGATCCTCAACAAGGCCGTGGAAATGGCGAAGGACGGAGATCCAGTCGCACTCCGGTTGTGTCTCGACCGGTTAATCCCGGTGCGGAAGGATCGGCCGATCACCTTCACCCTTCCGGAGATCGAGACCACGGCCAATCTGACCAAGGCGACCCGCGCGCTGATGCAGGGCGTGGCGGACGGCGAGATCACCCCGAGCGAGGCGGCCGAATTGTCGAAGCTCGTCGATGCGCACGTGAAGGCTATTGAGGCCGTGGCTTTCGCCGGGCGCCTCGCCGCCCTGGAGCAGGCCACAGGCGACAAGGGAGGACGGCGATGACACCACGCGCAATGGACAGGCTGGCCCGGCTGGAGGCGAACACGATCTCGCCCACGACCGGCAAGCACCTCATCTTCCGGGTCGAGGCACCGCACGGGACCCGGGTCGGCGAGATCGTCACCTTCCTGAAGGACCGGGGGCACGCCATCCATGAGGACGACGACGTGTTCGTGATGAACGTCGGAGCCTGCGGGATGACCGAGGATGAGCCACCGCACGACCTGTCGCCTGCCCTTCTGACGGAGGAGGCGCGCTCAGCGGCTCCGGCGGCCGGACGCTGGCCGAAGAACTGCGAGCGCTTCACGTTTCGCCTGGAGAGCCCACGGGGGCTGCAATGACGCCGAAGCTGATGGACAGGCTCTCCCGCCTGGAGGCCGTGCGGGCGGCCCAGGATGGCTCAGGAGCCGTGTCGCCCGAATTGGTGCGTGTGTGTGTGGGCTCCGTGCTGTCGCTATCGCGCTGGGCGGCTATCCTCGCCCACGTAGATCCGCCCCGTCTTACCTTGAGGACACCTTCGGCGACGGTTTTGCGCGCGGGCTCGGCTACGCCGACCACAACGACATGGAGGCCCGTGCCGAGGTTGAGCCCGACGACTGGCAGCGGCGGATAGAACAGGCACACGCCGCCCTGTGCGAGCGCTATGAGGCTGACGGCTGCCCTGATCCTGAACAGCGCGGCTCCCGGCTGATGTGCGCGGCCCTCGATGAATGGGCTGGCGCCAAGTCCCAAAACCCCGACTGGTCGGAGCACGACGACAGCGACCGCCTCGCCCATGCGCTGACCTTCTACGGCGTGCGGGCTGAGTCCTTGGAGGCGTACCGATGACCCCGAACCTGATGGCGCGGCTCGCCCGTCTTGAGGGGCAGGCAGCTCCGCCCCCTGCCCTCGCGAACGCATTCACCCCCGGCATCCGGCTGCTGTGGCTGCTCCTGGCCGTGCACGCGGGTGGTCTCCAGCCCCACGAGGCCATTGCGGAAGGCACCGCGCGGGCGCTTGGCTACGATCAGGCCACGGCTATGCGGGCTGCGATGCAGTCCGAGGGGACCGCCTTCATCGAGTGGAATTCCCGGCACAGCGTGGCGGTCGCGGCTCTCCTCAACGAGCGGGGTGGTGGTGTCTCGGCGGGGATGGGGAACAACGAGACGGCGATCCGATCCCTGGTGTCAGACATGCCCGAGGAGTTCAGGTCGGCCCCCAGGATCGACGATGCGGAAGGGGCCATCCGGCTCGCGGCGGAGTGGCTGAGCCTGTGACGACCCCGATCCTGAGTAAGCGCCTAGCAGCGCTGGAGGCGGTCCGAACTGCGGCGCCCGTTCGGTTCACGCCCGAGCACGCGGCTGAAGCCGCCCGGTGCTACGGGGCGTCTCTGCACGAGCCGGAGGAGCCGGACCCGCGTGCTGTGGCCTACTGGGCGACGGCGACTGTGCAGCAGCTTGCCTCGGATTACGCCGAAATGTGCCGGGGCGCTGCGGCGCCTTGGACATGAGCCCGCTGCGCCGACGCCTGACAGCGGGCTGCGCTGGGACGAAGGCCACCCTCAATAACAGCATGCTGTGCCTCACCGGTCCGGAGCTGACGGCCGATGAGTGGGCAGTGAGGTTCGTCACTGAGCACTGAGTCGCGGTGTCCAGCTCGGGGCGGCCTAGGCTCAGTGAGCCAGTGGCGCGTCACATAGCCATGTCACTGCGGCTTCGGTTCGGCGCCCAGGGACTGCGCCGGCGCTGCTGGCACGGGCTGGTCTGAGAGCCGCTTGCGGCCGCTTGCTAGTTGGCTTTGAAGGTCTGCCAGTTCTTGCCGTGCCGACTGTACCTGCCTGTCGAGGTCGGCCAGTTCCTTGTTTCGTCTAGCCAAGCTGTCGCTCAGCGTGGAGAGCTGCGCCTGGGCGTCAGCCTCCCGCTTCTGCAGAGCCGTTAGTTCGGCGCTCAACCCGTCCCGGGTATCCTGAAGCTTCTTGACCGCAGCTTCGGTCTGAGTGCGCTCAGCGGCGATACGATCCCGATCCGCCTGAGCGGTGGCCTCGTCTTTCTGCGCAGAGGCGAGGCTGTCCCGTGCCTGTTGGAGCTGCTGGCCGGTTCGGTCGACGTCTGCCGCCAGCTTGTCTCTGCTCGCACTCAGGCCGCTGATGGCCTGCTCAAGGTCGGCGCGCTGCTTGGATGCCTTCTCGGCCTCGGCCTTCGCGTCCGAGAGGGCCTTCTGCGCGGCTGCAGCCCCCTCGCGGGCCGTCTGCTGGCTCTGCTCGGCTTTCGCGAGTTCAGCCGTCTTGGCGGCGCTCTCCTGTGTCAAGGCTGCGAGGTCGCTGCGCAGCTTGGCCTCCTGCTGGCGTGCCTCCTCCAGCCGCGCGCCGACACTTGCCAGATCCTGAGTGCGGGCTTTAGCGGCCTGATCGGCCTTGTCCGCCGCCTCGCGCAGTGGCGCGATCTTCTGCTCGGCTTGCTGAACCTGGGTCTGCAGCTCGCCTAAGCGCTGTGTTTGCGCCTGCTGCTCCTTCGTGGCCTCACTCGTCTTCTGCTCGGCCGCCTGCTGCTCTTGGCGCAGCGTCGCGAGTCGAGCCTGCGCCTCCTCGGCGTCTTGAGCGGCCTGCCGCCCCTGCTGTTCCGTCCTGGCGATCTTAGCCTGCAAGGCTGATAGCGTGCCGGTGGCCAGCTGCTGTTGAGTAAGCTCGTCTTGCAGCCTGACCTGTTCCGTCTGGAGCAAGCTGATCTGCTGCTCGAAGGCTCTGCGGTTCTTGGCATGGACGGCGGTGACGATGAGCAGCCAGATCAGCAGCACGGCTGCTAGGACGGCGAGGCTGAAGGCTACGGGGCGGCGGAGTTCCGACTGGATATCGATTGCCATGGTTCACCCGCGCGTCGCCAAGGATGCGGGGCTCAACGCAAGAGCGCTGCGAATAGGTCCTGTCACGACGAGTCAACGACCAGGTCGACGCCCTTGGCCTCATCGGTCAGCTGCTCGACAAGGTCTGGACCCCACCGGCGCCGAAGCCCGCGAACGACGGCTTTCCGGATGACCGCTACGGCAAGCGCCGCCTCCGCACGATCCAGCCGCAGCGTGGGTCGGTCTCGGCGCAGTGAACCGGTAGCGCGGTGCAATCTCAAGATGCGCATCTCATCACCGATAGCATTCAATTATCGACGGCTATCAATCTCCTGTATTTTATGTCGCGATTGCGTTTTAGATCCTGACAGCAGAATGTGCCGCCTTTCTAAAGCGCAGGTGCAACGTGAACCAAAACGTAGAAACAAACGGCACTGAGCCTGTCGACTACATCGCGTTGACGTCCGACATTGTCTCCGCCTACGTGTCGAAAAATCCTGTCCGGCCTGCCGACATACCGGGGCTGCTTAGCGGCGTTCACGCCGCTCTCGCCGCGCTCGGTCAAGGTGATGCAGCCAGCGCTCCGGCGGTCGAGAAGCCCACACCCACGCAGATCCGGAAATCGATCACCCACGACGCGCTGATCAGCTTCGAGGACGGCAGGCCCTACAAGACCCTGCGTCGTCACCTGACGATCAGGGATCTCACGCCCGAAGCCTACCGCGAGAAATGGGGCCTCCCGCGCGACTACCCGATGACTGCGGTCGGCTACTCCGAGCAACGCTCGGCGCTCGCCCTGTCCTTTGGGCTAGGGAAGCAGCGCAAGTAGGCGCCCCCGAAGGCTGCTGCCCGTAAGTTATCGATTGTTGGACAGCAGCACGGATGACGTTGCTCCGTCCCACGCTACGACGGCGTCTGGGGCGGTCCCGCTCTCACTAACGAGCGGGCCAATCAAGCGCTTCCTGATTGCGCCGCGGCAGAGATGACTTTGCCGGGCGGTAACTCCTCATCTCTCGCGTCGAGGGCGGCTAGAACGAAGAAAGCCGCCCTGAGGCGGCTTTTCCGGTGTCGGACTGGTGAAGGCCCGCGGCCCTCCGCCGATCCCTTAGTTGAAGGTGTCGATCTCAGCCGACTCGTAGCTGGTGACTTCCATGCCGACGCAAACTTCCTGAACGACGGGGGCGGACCAAGCCATAGTGTTTCTCCCAGTTAATCTTCATAAGAAGATCGTAAGAATTTGAAGTTGCGGCGCAACTTCTATCTCGCAACACTGCCTGAAGGGCTTTAACAAATCAATCTATGGGTTTTATCGGAATTTCCACCCCTATTTTTCTCATGCAGGCCTCTCGCGCCCGGTGCAGCCTTCAACCGCGGGGCGACTGGGACAGGGCGCCTTTCGCGGCTCTCCGGAATAGGTGTCCTAGCGCCGGCTCTGATGTGCAGCGCATTGCGGCTCGTGAGCCCGAGATATCGGAGCCTCCAGGCAGTTTTTTTCTGGTCCGGATTTGTGGTTGTGATTATCGCGCCGATGGCGTACAGATGATAAATCGACTTTTGGCCAGATATTCGGCCGTATCGCCTGAACAGGGCGAGCGCTCTGCATCTCTCCCATTTTCGACAATCAGCGACCGAGCGCGTGCGGTGCATGCGTTCGACCTATTTTCTTGCCTAATATGATATGGAATACCTATGAGCATCGGCACCGTTAAGTGGTTCAACGACACCAAGGGCTTCGGCTTCATCCAGCCGGATGACGGTGGCAAGGACGTGTTCGTCCACATCTCCGCCGTCGAGCGCGCCGGCATGCGCAACCTGATCGAGGGTCAGAAGATCTCCTACGAGATGGAGTCCGACCGCCGCACTGGTAAGCAGTCCGCCGGCCAGCTCCAGGCTGCTTGAGCCTCGCTCATCTGCCTCTGACGAGTTTCGAAGCCGTTCCCTTGGGAGCGGCTTCATCTGTTTCTCGCCACCCTGGCTGAGCCGTGGTGCGCATAAGGAATGTACGTGGGTCAATTCAAAACCAACCAGCTCGTTGATCGTCTTGAGGCGACCGCCAAAGCGCGGCAGGCCACACTCGCCCGCTTCCGGGCACGCCCCGCAGCCGATGATCCGGTCGTCCTCGCACGGCAGGCTGCACAGCGCGCTGTCGTTCAGGCGCGAGACGTGCGGATCGCCGAGCGGGAAATCGCCCGTCTGGCAGCCGAGGCTGAGCGCGAAGCTGAAGCCCTTGTTGCAAGGGAGCGTGCTGCAGCGGAACTCGTCCGCCAAGCTGCCGAGAAGGCGGAACGGCAGGCTGCACTCGCTGCCGAGCAGAAGGCCGCACGTGACGCACGCTTTGCAGCGCGGAAGGCCAAGGTGAAGGCCCGGCGGTAGGCCAGCCCCGGCCCGCAAAGCGTTATTACTGGAGGACGAGAGATGTCTCACAAGTTCAAGATCGGTCAAAACGTCCGGCAGATCGGGACCACCTACGCCGGCAACAAGAGTAGCGTCGTCGATGGCCTCTTTGAGGTGGTTCGACTTATGCCGGACGACCGATCAGGCGAGCCCTGCTATCGGATTAAATCCCCAAGCGGTGAGCGCGCTGTGCGAGAAGACGAACTCGTTCGTGCCTCCTGAACGGTTTTAGACGAGCGGGATCTTGTGGTGGTCAAAAGCTACAGAAACCCGCTCCCCGAGTGCCCCTTGAAGGCGTTCGCCCGGCGGATATAGCCGACGACGGTCCGCGGATCCCGGTGGCCGGACTGATCCATGATGCGGGCGACATCGGCACGTTGCTGCCGTGCTAGCACCGTAGCTCCGTGCGCTCGTGCCGACATACTAGTCTACACCCCTAGGAACCTCGCCGAGCTTTCCGAGGGCCGGGCGTGCAGATAGCGCCCTGTCGTCGCCACTGAGGCGTGCCCCAGCGTGGCCTGCACGAGATGGATTGGCGCGCCGCGGTCGAGGCTGTGCGACGCATGGGCGTGCCGGAGCCAATGCGCCGAGACCTCGGCCGGCAGGCCAGCGCGAGCGGCGGCGGCCTTCACGACCCGGTGGACCGCGCTCGGGTCGAGCGCCCCACCCTTCCGCGACCGGAACACGGGTGCATCGGCCGGCGCATCACCCCGGAGTGCTGTGAGCACCGTCCAGGTCGCGGCCGAGAGCAGGACCGCACGGGTCTTTCCGCCCTTGCCGAACACGGTCGCCTGCCCGGCCTCATCCCGGGCCGCGAGATCCCGCCAGCGCAGGCCGCAGACCTCCGAGATGCGCAGGCCGCCCCCGTAGAGCACGGTCAGCAGCACGCGGTTTCGCAAGCTCGGCTCCTGCCGGATCATCAGCAGCGCGTCGGCCTCGGCCATGATCCGCTCGGCGAGCGTGTTCTTGATCGGCGGCACCTTCACGGCCGCGCCGATGTTGAACCGCAGGTAGCCGACCTCTTGAGCGAAGGCGAACAGGCTCT
This sequence comes from Methylobacterium sp. UNCCL125, assembly GCF_900116795.1. Lineage (NCBI taxonomy): Bacteria > Pseudomonadati > Pseudomonadota > Alphaproteobacteria > Hyphomicrobiales > Methylobacteriaceae > Methylobacterium > Methylobacterium sp. UNCCL125. The sequence goes on from NZ_FPBW01000041.1 coordinate 13,753, forward strand.
TGAGTGCGGCGGCGGTTAGCGCGACCGTGGCCGAGGAGCCGGGCCGGCTGGCGATGTAGTCCTGCAGGTCACCCATCCGGACCGAGCCGAGCGGCTTGCCGATATGCGACAGGAAGCGCCGGGCCTCGCGCTCGTAGTTCCGGCGTGTGTTCGGGCTCGAGGACCGGGCTAGCCACAGCCGGACCATCTGCGCGTCGTCATCGGCCTGCGCGGGCAGCGGGGCCTCGATGGGGGTGATGACGGCCGGCAGCGCGGACATCGCGATCAGTCCCAATCCTGGCTGTCGAGGGTGCACTCGCCCTGCATGTGCCGCGCGATGGCCGTCATGGCGTCGTTGAGCGTCGCATGGAAAGTCGGGACGGCCCGCAAGCCGCCGCTCAGCTCGGGCTTGATCTCGAACCCGGTCGCGAGACCGGACAGCTCGATTGCGCCGAGCGGGCGGCCGAGCCGGTCCTTCAGGCTCCACGAAGTGCCTGCTGACCCGGTCGGCGTCACGACGACATCCATGGCATCCCCCGAACGCAAGATAACAGATCTTGTCTTGCGTTCAGAACGATGCCACAACGCCAGCGCCGCAGCAAGCGACGAAGCTACGGCGCTAGCACGATACGCCGCTGCGCCCGAACGATGACACGACGCTGGTTCAATAAATGAATACCTAGGCAGCAGCGCAGCGGTTAACGGCGCTTTCACGCTTCGGCCGCACGGTGATCGCGAGACACGGGAGCATGGGCGTTGCACGCCATCGCAGCATCTATCATTGCCGGGGCAGTGATCGTCGCCGGTTCACACGCCTACTTCGTGCGCTACGATTTCGCCGAAGGCGGCAGTTCTGCCAGTTTTCGGGTCTATGATCGCTGGACGCGTGGCATCGCATCCTGTGTTCACATCCCAAGCCACAAGGCGATGGATGGGGCTGATGTCGAGTGTTCGACTTGGGGCCCGCTTGTCGGAGGCCAGCCGTGAGAGTTGTTGCCTTCACCAGCCGAAAGGGCGGCAGCGGCAAGAGCACGTTGTGCGCGCACCTATCCGTCTATGCCGATAAGCCGGATGCGCCGGCACTCCTGATCGATACCGATCCGCAGGGCAGCCTCGCCCTCTGGCACGAGCTACGCCAGGCCGAGACCCCTGTCTTAGTGAAATGCGAGGCGCGCGACTTGCCCGACACCATTGAGGCGGCGCGCAAGGACGGTGTTGGATGGTGCTTCGTCGACACCCCGCCACACAACACCGCAGACATCGCCGCCGCCATGCGTGTAGCCGACCTCGCTATCATCCCGTTCCGACCGGCGGTGTTCGACATCGCTGCCGTCGCCGCGACGCTCGAGATGGCTCGGGCGATCAACAAGCCGACGCTCCCGGTCATTAACTCGGCACCGCCTCGGCGAGGCGTCCAGACTGCGCACGTCGTGACCGAGGCCCGGGACGCGCTGTTCGCGATGAACGCGACCCCGTGGGCCGGCCAGATCACAACCCGGGCCGCATTCGCCCATGCGCTCGCCAGCGGTCAGGCGGTCGGCGAGTTCGAGCCCGGCAGCGCCGCGGCCAGCGAGGTTTCGGAGCTGTGGCAGGAGACGCGTCGCGCGCTCGGCATCAAGGGGTCGAAGAAGTGAGCAAGAAGCCGTCGTTCGCCAATCTCGGAGCCAGGCTCGCCCCAAAGGCCAACGAGCCAGTTACTGCCGCGCCACTCGCCGTGATGGAGAGCGCCGCGCAGGCCGAGACCGCCACGGCGAAGGCGCCGCGTGGTAAGCGTCAGCCAGACGGTCGCCGTGGGATCCTAGTGCGCGCAAGGCCCGAGGCGTGGAAGGCCCTTAAGCTAGTTGCCTTGGACCGCGAGGTGACGCTGCAAGATGTGATGACAGAGGCCATCAACGACGTGCTCGCGAAGTACGGCAAGCCGCCGGTGGCGTAACGCCGGCAGCGCCGTGCATCGTCACGACAGCATTTCACTATCGGCATGCACTCGCACGGTCATGCGGCCGTGCCGCGCTAATTTGCTAGCACCATAGCGTGCTACGACAATGCGGCGATGCCTATTTACGGCTCTGCCAGCCGTGTAGCGGTCGGGATGTGAGCGAGCCGGGCGAGCTGCGAGAGTGCGGCCGCCCGGCAGTCTCAGTGCCTTTCCCCTCAGCTACGTAGCTTCTGCGGAGCAGGCCGCGAAGTTGCACCTTGGCAGGAACGGAGTACCGCACCGGCGGTTTCCGCCGCGATGACCAACCACGCCGTCCTTGCCGGTTCAGTCCTCGCCGGCGTGGCGCTCTGGGCAGCTGTCTACACCGCCCTGCTGCCGAAGCATGCGCCCGCTCTCCCCATCGCGCGCGAAGTGAGCGCGGTCAGGAGCGCCCCCCCTGCCGACCTTGAACAGGAGGCTATTGGTCCAAGGCGCTGGGCCGACCTACCCCGCCAAGAGCCCAAGCCGTCCATCGTCTCGCCAGCCAACGTCCAGGCTCATTCTGCGACAGACCTGCCGGACGCGCGTCAGCCTCGGGATCATCACCGGACACTGCGCCGGTTCCATCAGATCCGCAGGACAGCCCTTCCGGATGTCTTCATCGAGCACCGCTTCGTCCGCGAGCGAGCCTATGCGCCACGCCGAGGCCGCGCGCGGATGCGTTTCAGGCGCATCCAGGAGCCGATCCAGTTCAGCTTGGCCACGCGCTCTTCGTCCTGAACGCCATCCCAAACACTCACCCGCAGCCGCGCTGTTGGTCACGTGTGCCGAGACGAAGCGGCTCCTGGCGTTGCCGCGCACGATCAGTCACTCGCAGCCCTGCTCTCCCAGATTTCCTTGCACTGCGGCCTGAGGTTCTCTGCTGCGCTCGGCACGCCAGATCGAGCGGCGGTATGAGGCGGCCGAGAGATGGATGCCGAACTGCGTGGCGGCCTCGGTAAGGGTCACCCCCGCCTCGAAGGCAGCGTTGAGGGCGGCGATGCCCGCCTCGGTCAAACGCCCGTCCTGGCGCTTAAGGGCAGCATCCCCGGATTTCGCGGTCTCCTGCTCAATGAGCGTGATCAGGCGCTCGGCGCGCTCGGCCTGCTTGCGGGCAGCATCCTCCAGAGCGCGAGCGCCAAGAGTTATGGCTCTGAGTTCGGAAAGGGTGACGGCGTCCATGCTTCGTACTCCTGACGTGCGATGCCTATCACCACGCGCACGATGATGGACGGGGCAGGGGAGGCGCGATAGCTCTCCGGCATGGCCAAAGAGATACCCAGCGTCGGCGACCTGCGCCGGAAGTCCGAGGTGACGGGCGACGAGATCGCGGCGGCCACGGCGGCCCGACGATATCAGGGCTAACAGGGTTGGTGTGACCATGAGCCGACCACCTTCGGTCCGTGCCCGCATCCTCAACGCTCTTGCCGACGAGCCCATGAGCACTCTGCAGCTCGCCGAGCGGGCTGGCATCACGGCGCGGCGGCGAGGTGAGGTCGTCAAACTGGCGTGCGACGTCCTAGAGGATGAAGGTCTGATCGAGCGAGTGGACGGCCGACGTCATCCGAAGTGGCGCAGGCCGACCCGCTCGACAGCCGGAGTGTGCATGAACACGGCTTCTCCGCCGTCGTCGGTCTGGATGGCGCCGGGCCTCGATGAGCGCTTAGCACGCGAGCTGGTCCAGGGCCTCGTTCAGTCAGCCATCGCCCGAGCGGCCGATCCAGCCGCGCGCCTTCGAGAGTTTCGCACGCTGCAGGAAGCCGCAATGGCGACGTCGCAAGACCCCTCCGTTGCCGAAGCTGCCGAGCGGCTCGTCCGTGCGGTTGACCTCACGCTGCAAGAGCTGGCCGCAGTGAAGTCGTAGGCCGACCGGGCCAATGGCGCAGATGCGCCTTGGTCAAGTCACTGTGAGACGCAGCCGCCGTACATGCGCTCAGTGCCGTCCGCCCCCAGCACCCGGCTTCAGCGCCCGCTCGACGGCCTCCATCGCGCTCTCATGCGCCTTCGCCTCGCTGCGATGCGGGCGGTCGGAGCGCTCGCTCAGCTTGCCACTCTTGCGGATCGCCCACTGGAAGTGGCCCTCCGGCTTGGCGAGCGGCGAGACCTCGATGGAGTAGGGATGCGGAACGTCTGACATCTCTACGCTATGCCAGCCCTGTCCCAAGAACGCCAGCAACCGGCTCGACCCTGCGCCCGGTTCAAGGACTGGCGGCGGTCGCCTCGACATGTCACCTCGCGGGCATGACGATCTCAGACCCCCAGACCTGCGAAGTGAAGATCGAGGGCGAGTGGCGCCACGTCAGCCTCGCAGAGGCCGTGAGCCGCTATGCGGTGGCCGTGAAGCGCTGCCCGGCCTGCCATGGACGGGTGTCGATCAATGGTGCCTACAGCGGCCCTGCCCTTCGAAGGACGATGACGCATCGGAAGGCACACGGCGGCTGCCCGCAAGATCCGAAGCGGTACTGCGGTACTCCCTCGCAGCATCCTCAGGCACTGTCCTGAGGGCCGGACAGTCTCCCGCCGCCCGATCTGATCACGGGCTGGCGGGGCATGCCGTTCGTCACGGCAGGGGCCAGATGCGCGACGCGGCCCGAGATGCAGGATGGCGGAAGGCTGTTAGCCGAGCCTCAACGGCGGCTTCTGAGATGATCCCAGAACGGGAAGGCTCAGGCGCTCTTCAGGTTGGCAGCGCTCTCCTTGCCGCTGCGCCGGTCGGCCTCAATGTCGTAGGAGATCTTCTGTCCCTCAGCGAGATTGCGCATGCCGGAGCGCTCGACGGCGGAGATGTGGACGAACACATCCTTGCCGCCGTCGTCGGGCTGGATGAAGCCGTAGCCCTTGGTCTCGTTGAACCACTTCACAGTGCCGGTAGCCATAGCGGTATCCTGGTCGTCACAGGCACGCCAACGCGGCGTGCCGTGAGGGTCGAACCGGCCGTGTCGGCCGCCCGTTCCGTGAGATGCACGGACCGAATGGCACTTAGCAGGCTGTTCCCAAACCCCGCTAGCGATTTCCGAATTCCATCCGGCGGCCGCATCATCTGGGCTATCTTTGCTGCTCATAGAGGCGCAAGGTGACGCCCTTGGCGGATGGACCGCCCCAAGCTTCAGTGGCTTGGAGGCCGTGCCCCGCCTGTCATGGTCAGGCGCGAATGGCAGACGTCGTGAGCTTTCCGACCGACCGCCGCCCCTCTTCCACGATCTCGCCGTATCGAGCGTACCGGTTCGCACCGGACGGGAGCGTCAGAGCAACCGTCCTGATCGAGGCCGAGACCGACGCGGAAGCCGCGGAACGTGCTCGTCACCTGAGCGAGGGAGATCGCATCGAACTTTGGTGCCGTGCGCGCTTCGTAGCCCACGTTAGTCCGATGGACGGGCCGGTCGCGAGTTCGATCAAATTGCTTGAGGACGAGCCGACAACCGACCCGTGAAGGCGGCTTCCTGACTGCGAAGCCCATCCAGGAGTGAGACCATGGCCACTGAGAAGAAGCGCGGCAATCGCGAGGCCAAGAAGCCAAAGAAGCCGGTGCCAAAGACCAGCGCCGCCGCGCCTTCGACCAAGGGCACCGTTGCTGGAGCCATGAAGGCAACCGGCCGAGGTTGAAGCGACGGCCGCGTGCCATGGACGGGTGGCATATAGGCCGGAGCCCGACCGGTGACCGGCGCGGGGTGGCCAGGGATCGAGGGAGGGAGACGCCCGCCCCTAGGCGAGCTTCTCCGAGATCGACCGCTCAGCTCTTCGTGAACGGGTTGCTGGATTTGTAGTTCTTGCCTCTGGGCTCAGCTTTGCGCGGGTCCGGCTTGTCGGCGAGCAGGCGCTTCACGCGCTCGTTGAAGTCCTCAGCCGTAACGGCTTGGGCTTTGCCGGTCCTGAATTCGCGTGCCATCTCGGCCTCCGCTTCGTAGCCCAGTGCACGGGATTGCGCGGAGGGGTCACCGATCTATGCGCCGGATCGGAGCAAGGTGCCAGTCTGAGTGGGCGCCTCAACCTGATTGATCCAGCGATGGACGGGGCGGAGGAGGCGCTGTAGCGCTCCGCCATGGCCAAAGAGATCCCCGGCGTCGGCTACCTGCGCCGCACCGCACTCACACAGGTCAGGATGCCGGCCTCGGCCCGCTATTGGACGGTGTGGCTGGGAAGGAGGCCGAACTGGTCTTGATTGGACTTCACAACCGAACGGGCGCAGGGTGCTGGGATCACCAGCCGGTCCCCGACCCTGTAGGCTCTGGTGACTGAGAGAGATGTGCGCTCCCGCCTGCATCGTGCGGAGCACCTCTATGTTCGAACCCGAGCACAAACCACTTTCTCGTGCCGGACGTGATGGTGCTGATCAGCTCAGAAGGAAGGGGCATCTGGAGCCTCCGTCGCCTCGGGACACCGTGAACGAGGGTCTGCGCGAGGCGATGCTTGGGCGGATGAATGCCCTCCGGATCACCATCGCGGCGTTGAACACGACCGCCGACGAACTAGTCAGGTCCGCTAATCTGCTCGACGGCCAACCTGTAGCTGAGGCCCTGCGCGGTCGCGCACAACGGCGACGGGTGAAGGTTCTGGAGATGCAGGGCAGGCTCGTCGCCCTGAGCGAGAGATACGCCGCTCAGTTCCACCCGGCGTCGTGAGATGAGGCTGCACAGGTGCCCCATTCTGGCCTGACCACCTGAGAGAGGCCGAGCTATGCGCCTCAAGCTGCTGAGTTATCTCAACGCGCTCCACAAGGGCATCATCGCCCTTGAAGTGATGGTGGATGAACTGGTCCAGGCCGCCGAGATGCCACCCAACGAGACCACCGACATCATGCTCACCATCGTCCGGGATCACCGGGTTAAGATCCTGGAGATGCAGGGTCAGTTCGCCGCGCTCAAAAAGGTCTACTCTGAGCGCTATCACCGCGAGGCGTGACGCGGCTCGACTATCCGCCAGGGTGCGACTGTCGCGGTATTACGCCCCGTTGCGGCTTCGGCGAACTGCGGGCAGGCGTACGGAGAACTGTCCGATAATGGACGGAACCCGACGGCGTTGGTCGTGGGTTCCCGGGAGGGAGGCCATAGAGAAGGACGACTATGCCCCGGTACTTCTTCGACATCACTGCTGGCGCCGCAACGGTCGATAACGAGGGGACGGAGTTCCCCAACGCGCACGCCGCCCGCGATGCGGCGATCAAGACCCTGCCGGAGATCGCGTGTGATGAGATACAGGCGCGGCGAAGCCGGATGGTCTCGGTGCTGATGCGGGACGAGGCCGGTCGGCACCTCTTCGCCGCATCCCTGAACCTTTCAGCCCAATGGCTGGTCGAAACGGCTTGAGCCCCCGCCTTCAGCGCCTCTTCCACGAAGCGGGGGGAGGGGTCAGGTGGGCTCGGTGAGGACGTAGTCGATTATAGCGGCGAATGTGTAGGGCTCGCTCGACAGGTACCCGCTCCCTGCGCCAGGCATCACGTCGAAGGCACGTTGCCCTGCTTGCCCAGCCGCACGCATCGCTTCACTGGGCTCCCGCAACTCTTTCAGCATGGCACGGACGATGGCTTCGGCATCCTCCGGGTCGGCAAGCAGTGATCGGCGCTCGCAGGCGCTAAAGGCCGCTTCGCACAGGCGCTTCATGTCTGGGGTCATAACCGGACGCCTTTATCAGGGTCGCTTCGCCTTCAGGGCTTCTTCTACGAGGCGGGGATCGGGTCAGGAGCGGTACCGCCCCGCCTCAAGGCCCTTCAGCGGCACGCCGGTCCTGAACCGGTCGTACTGACGGCCTATGATGTCGAGCACGGATCCCGTCGCGATCAAGACACGCGGGCGATCTTCCTCGCTGACGACGCGCAGCAAGCGTTCGCGAAAGGCGAAGTCGGGTTCGCCCATGGCTCACCTCAGAAAGGCGACTGCACTGCCGGCGAGTAGCCCCGCAGCTACGACTATGAGGGGGCCCTCTCAATACCCGCATCGCTGAGGAACTTCATAGATAACGCCGCTACGATGAAAACGCCCAACGCCATCGCGAGCGGCGTCATCCCCACGTTAGGTAGCCCCTCGCCTTCAGTGGCTCGGTGGTACGACCTGACTGCCGCCGAGCAGGCTACGGTAGCGGGTCCAAGATCTGGGCACGCATCCAAGCCCATTCGTTCGTGGTCATGTTAAAGAGATCACCCCGGTTCTCAGGGGTGAGATCAGCCCCGAACAGCTCTGAGCCCTTCGCGTTCTGAAAGACCTGATCGAGGTTCTCGACCACTGCTTTGACTTCAGATGCGTGCTCGGCGCTCAGGACGGCAAACAAGCGAACGGTCAGCTGCTCCAGGATGGTCACGCGAGCGCGCAAGCGAAGGGTGGTGTCATCCATCTGGCCGTCCCCGATCTTGAGAGGCTTGCCGCAGCAAGCGCTCTTTCCGAAACGGGAAAGAGCGTGCGGGGTTCGCTGACGTCAGCGAACTCGGCTCACCTCAGAGGCGGCTCGGTCCCCGCCGCCCGATCTGATCACGGCTGGCGGGGCTTGGTGCCGTTCTTCACGGCGGGGCCAGTACGCGACGCGGCCCGATCTGCAGGATGGGGCGGCCAGCCGAAACTCAACGGTGGCCGGTGCCTGGATCCCGGACCGGAAATGCCAGTCGGCAATGTGGGTCGGCAGTGTCGATCCGGAATGGCAGTCGGTCATGGCCGGGATTGGACGGACTGACACTCGCCGGCGTTCTAGTTCCGTTCTAAATGCTCGCAGGGGGCGACGCGGAGCGGCAGAATGGCGAGGCGGGGGGCTTCGTGCGGGCCGAGGAGGTCGCCTTCTTGGAGGAAGCCGCACGGCTGCGCCGCTCCTGCATAGACGTGCTGTCTAGGGCCAAGCCGCAGGGGCCGCTGTACAAGGTCACCGAGGGCATCGTGGACGCCATCGACGGGCTGGCCGAGGTCGTAACCGGAGACCGGCGGCGCTTCTACCAGCGGGACGCGACGACGCCCGGTCCTGATCTGCCACCGACGCGGTTCCGAACCGTCGAGTAGCGCGTTGTCCCTAGTGGTCTGAGTTAGAAGTCTGTTTGCAGAAGCGGCCGACACTGGCCAAGATTGCGTCGGCTGACTTGGTCCAGACGAATGGCTTGGGATGAGCGTTGGTCTCAGTGATGTAGTCTCGGATCGCTGCCTCCAAGTCCTCCGTGCTGGTGAATGCCCCGCGCTCCAGCCGACGTCGGCTCAGAACGGAGAACCAGCACTCCACGAGGTTCAGCCACGACGCGCTCGTCGGCGTGAAGTGGAGGTGGAACCGGGGGTGCTGCAGCAGCCAGTCGTGGATCAGCTTGGTCTTGTGCGTCTTCAGGTTGTCGAGCACGAGATGCACCTCCAGATCGCGTGCGACGCTGCCCTCGACCTGCTCCAGGAAGGTGCGGAACTCGGCGCTGCGATGCCGCGGCTTGCAGCTGCCGATCACCGTTCCGGCTTTCACGTCGAGGGCGGCAAACAGGTCGAGCGTGCCATGCCGGCGATAATCGTGTGTCACGCGCTCGGCCTGACCCGGCCGGAGGGGAAAGGCCGGCGCCGTGCCCTGCACCGCCTGGATCTGCGGCTTTTCATCGACGCACAGCACCAGCGCGCGATCGGGCGGGGCGAGGTAGAGGCCAACTACGTCACGGACCTTCTCGACGAACGCCGGATCCGTGGAGAGCTTGAAGGTGTCGGCTTGGTGCGGCCGCAGACCGAAGGCACGCCAGATGCGCGACACCGCGGTCTGGCTCATGCCCGTGCGGCGGGCCATCAAACGGGTGCTCCAGTGCGTGGCGTTGGCCGGCGCCTCTTCCAGAGTGAGGGCGACCAGGCGCCCGACGGCCGCGTCATCGATGCTGCGGGGTGCGCCAGACCGGGGAGCATCGACCAGCCCCTCCAGCCGATGTGCGGCAAAGCGGCCTCGCCACAGCGCCACGGTCTGCCGGCTCACGCCCAGAGACCTTGCAACGCCCAGATTGGTCGCTCCTGATTGCCCGCAGGCCAGGATGATGCGCGCGCGTTGAGCCAGAGCCTGACCGGTTCCATGCCGCCGCAACAGGCGTTGCAGGGCGGCTTGCTCTTCCGCACTGAGGTCCAGAGCGACAGCTTGCGGTCCACGCGACATGGCACACCTCCTGGCTCGGTGCGATCCAGTCTGCTCCCACAACCCGCAAATGCACGTACTTTTCTAACTCAGACCACTAGCACTACCTGGGCACTTTGAAGTCAGATGGTAGCCTGAAGCAGCTCTGACAGTGCGGACATCGGACGGGCGGGATCAGGGCGGCAAACAGCTGTCCGAGAATGGCCTGCCGCACGGCGGGCAGGCTTGGTGACGGCGGCGGGCCCGGCAAGCGGGCCGTCATTTTTTCCCCGCTCCGTCCGACGTTGCTCGGACAGACGCAGGTGCTGCAGGTAGGCGTAGGCGATGCACGTCATCAGCGCGTGCCGATGCAGCCCCGTCCAGGAGCGACCCTCGAAGTGGTCGAGGCCGAGTTCCTCCTTCAGCTGCTGGTGGGCCTGCTCGCACACCCAGCGCGCCTTGATCGTGCCGGCCAGCGCGCGCCGCGTCGTCCGGGGCGGCAGGTTGGACAGGTAGTACTTGCGCTCGCCTGACGAGCGCCACTCGCCCACGAGCCAGACCTCGGCGCCCGGCAGGTGGTGGTTGTTGCCCCAGACCGGGCCGTCGCCCACGCGCACCCGGATCATGGCGAACCGGGCCGTGAGCTTGCCTCTCGTGCCCGCGCGCCAGGTCACGCGCCGCCAGGCCAGAGCCGCCAGAACCGCCTCGGCGTCCTGCGGCTCCTGGTCCGGCACAGGCGTGCGCGCGCGGCCCGTGGGCGGCACGAGCTGCACGTCGGCGGGGTAGACCTTCTGGTTCTTGGCGATGCCGACCGCCCATCTGAGACCACGCGCGTCGAGGCCGTGCCGGAAGCTGGCGCTGCTGCCATAACCTGCGTCGGCCAGCACAACACCGAAGCGCAGGCTCTCAGCTCGCAGGCGGTCGAGTTCGGTCAGGGCGATCTCACCCTTGCTCCGCGGCGCGACCGCCGCCTCAGGCACGCCAGCCTGCGCACACCGCTCCGGGACGCTTGTCCACTCATCAGGCAGGAACAGGCGCAAGGCGACCGGCACGGGCACCTCATCGCGCGCCAGAGTGAGGGAGACGAGCGCTCGGCAGTTCGCCTTCTTGCCGAGCGCGCCGCAATACTGGCGCGCCACGCCGACCGACAGCGTGCCCTTCTTCGGCAGCGCTGTGTCGTCGATGACCGCCCCGCGCACCGCGTGACCGCCCTTCCCTTTGCGTGCCGTGCGTACCGCCCCGGCCGGATCCTGCCGGGCACCCGTCACATCCCGAGATCTGACCCATGGGCGACGTTCTCACTTTCTCCCCGCGTCCGAAACCGGCCGCTCCGGCAGTCCGGGCTGCACTGTCAGGAGCCGATCTACGCGCCAGCCTGGAGGAGGCGGCCCAGACCGCCCTCGACGCAGCAGACCGCATCATCGCCGTGCTCGACCTCATGGACGGGGATGCGGACCACGAGGACGGCGGGGATGCCGAGCCCTCCCTGGCAGCGCCCGAGAACACCGCCGGCAGTCAGGTCGTCTACATGCGCGGCGGTGATCAGGATCGCGAGGAGGAGGCGCCCGAGACCGTGCTGCCGGAGGTCGTGGTAGATCCTCCTATGCCGGAGATCAGCCCGCGCGGCGGTCTGGTCACGGCCTGCGGATTGGTCTTGATGGATTTCGTGGGCCTGTGACGCGCCAACAGCTCAACGTGGGCCGAAAAGGTAATGCGCGGCAGGATCAGTGGCGCGTTCACATCCGAGCGGCGGCCCTGGATCACGCCCTATGGCCAGTACCGCGGAGTTTCCCAAGGCCCGGTAGTCGCGCGGGCTCTGGCCGTAAGCCTCGCGGAATGCACGGCTAAGATGCGAGTTGCTGCTGAAGCCGTAAGCCGCTCCGATCTCGCCGATGCTGCGTCGTTCTCGTGGGTCATCGAGGGCAACACGCACAGCCGCCAGACGCTGCCGCGCGAGGTAGCGCGCCACCCCGCCCTCTGGTTCGAAGAGACGGTACAACTGCGACCGTGAGAGGCCGAGCGTCTTCGCCATCTCGCCGATGCGGAGTGGCGCGGTGAGATGGCTGCGGACGAACCGTTTGGCGATCCTGAGCCGAGCGGCATCGAGCGGCAGGCTTGCGCGGGCTGAACTTTCGCGCGAGGGGCGCGCACAGGCCGCCAACATGTGGAGTGTCGCTTGAGCGAAATGGGCGGCCTCCGCCGCTCCAATCACATGCCGATGCGCCGCGAGGCTCCGCATATGATCGGCAAAGAGGCAGCCGGCACCCCCGGTCAGGACCAACCCGTGCAACGCATCCTCGTCGGGCAGCACGGAGGCGACGGCTGCCCGCGGCAGGCCGATGATCAGCGAGTTTGTCTCTGGCGCACGGCTGCGGCGGTAGGGCTGGGATAAATCGTGGAGACTGATCGCGCCTGCCGGAACATCGAAGACCCCGCGTTCCGTCTCGACGCTGTAAAGGTGCTGACGCAACAGCAGAAAAAAGCTGTCATGGCCATCCCGCCGGATCCTGGACCGGGACCGGTCAGGGCCCTGCGGCGCGGCGTTGATGACGCGCAAGATCATTGAGCCGACCTGCGCGGTTTCGATGGTGCCCGAGAAGCCATGGGGATTGGCGTCGAGATCAAGAGCGGGAAACAGCGCGCGCCAAGCATCGAAACGGTCGCGCTCGGGCAGACTATCGGTGGAGAAGACAGATCGGGGTATGAGGCCTGCGGTGTTTGTTCTGCCAATAGACGCCGTCAACTGATCCTACCTCAAACAGCCCGCGCCTCCGTTTCCTTTGAAGCGCATATGCAAGTCTCTGGGACGGAGGTAACCTCAAGATCGTGCGCTGGAGCTATCTTGCACGCCCGTGGCCGTGTTTGGCACTATCATAAGATAGCGCTCCTCTCTCGCCAGGCACCGCGTGTGGGTGGCAGGGGAAAACTTATGACTAGTGCAAGGCGCGCTGGTAAATACGCTCGCGCTAGGGCAGCGAAGACCGCGCGTGAAGTCCAGCTGATATGGCGGCGCCGGCCTAAGGACCGGATTATTCGCTGGATCGGAACCTCCAGCCGGAAGCTCGCAAGTTCGGCTCAAGCCAACCCGGCCGAACCTGCAGCGGTGCTGTCGCAAGTTCAGGCCGGCAATGTTGTCGTTCTGACGTGGGCCCAGACCTACGGCCGTCCGGCGCGGCTGGCCCAATAGGCGTTCGCCGTTCAGGCGGCCTTACGACCCTTCCGCTCGCGCGCGGCCATAGCGCCCGGCTGGCCCAGGCCGATGGCCTTGGCGAGCGCGGAGCGCTGCTCGGCATAGCTCGGGGCGACCATCGGGTAGTCGGCTGGCAGGCCGTAGCGGTCGCGGTAGCTGCGTGGGTCGAGGCCGTTGGCGCTCAGATGGCGCTTGAGCGTCTTGTAGGTCTTACCGTCGATAAAGCTGACGATCCCGTCGTCCCGCACCGATTTGCGGATCTGGGCCGGGCTCGGCTTCTCGACCTCAGTGGCTTGGGCTGCAGCCTCTGAGCCACCCGCACTGGCCAGACCGGAAACCGCCCCGTGCACCTTCGCAATCAGGGCCGGAAGCTCGGCCGGGGGCACAGGGTTGTTCGAGACGTAGGCTGAGACGATCTCGGCAGCAAGCTCGGTGAAGTCGAGGCCAAGCGATTGTGTTTCTTCGTTCAAGGCGTTCGCTCCTGCAGTTGTTCTGAGCTCTCGCGGATGATGCAGGTTTTCCGCAAAATCAAGTCCGATGATCTGATTGTGCCGACTGGTCAGATCAAGGATATGTTATCGGTACGGTAGCGAACATTTTGTTGGGCTACAGAAGGGCTTGTTTCGGGCGCGCTTGATTTCTGCCTGAGCACCTTAACCAGTTACAGTGGCGAGAATACACGAGTGCATCCATAAGCCGCTGCACACCGAGCAGGTAAGAACGGAGATGCAGATGCTTTGGATCCACGGCGTCAACTAGATAGCAATTGACGGCGCAATCCTGCAGGAGGAGGCTCGTGCGGGGGCGGCTACGGAGTTAGCCACCATGAGCGACTTCGATCACATCCTGAACTGGAAGCTTCTCGCGGGTTCGCACGTCTTCCCGGGCATAGATGGAGGCACCTGCATCAACGAGGCGGCGGTCGTGGCATGCGGTTTTCCGTACCAGCCAGTCCTCTCAGTGAGCGCCATGCCGAAATGCTTCTCGCGCCCGATCTGCCAGCTCGCCATGCAGCTGAACGACAATGCGACAGATCTGCAGCGGCAACGTCTGATGCCGTTCGTGACGCGGCTGGCCTGCGCGGACACGTCCGAGGTGAAGCGTGAACGGGGCCGTTATATCGACGCCCACATCAATCGAAGCGCGTTTTTCGCACGCGATTTCCAGTTCGATGAAGGGTTGCGGGTCCTGGAAGGCGCACTCGCCATCGGACGGCAGGCGGATCCGCTTGGCATCCAGGAGGCGGCAGGCCGGCTAGACGCGGCTCGCGGCCCAAACAAACCCATCAAGAAGCGCTCTGGCTCTCTACCCGCGAAGGTGAAGGGGTGGCTGGGCATACAGCAGGCACTTGAGAACGCGGATTGACACTCAGTTGAGAGCAGCGCCGCGGGCGGGTAGGACCGAGATCAGGAAGCCCGCTGGAACTGCTCCGCCTCCTGCTCGGGGTCGGCCTTCTCAAGGTTGAGCTGTGCCCGCATGGCCTCGACCGACCCAGCCTCACGCCTTGTCATTGTAGCGGCTGGCGTGGTGGTCATCGACGCGCGGGGGCGTGCCTGATACTGACCGCGGTCAGTTCTCGTCTTCGAGATCAGAAACCGTGTCGCTGAACGGGACAGTGAGCGCGATCTGACCGGTCTCGTCCATGATCTCGAACGAGCAATCCATCCAGTCGCGGATGAACGTATGGCGGTCCCGCGCGATCATGATCCGCGCCTGCGACAGCGCATGCTCACGCGCGGCGTTCACGTCCGGGAGTTCATCGCCTTCCGGGTCCACGGCCAGACCGGTGGGTCCGAGACGATGACGGATGTTGAAGAAGTAGCGCGGCATCACGCGCTCTCGATCAGGCGGGCGAACTCGGCTTCGGGCAGGCCATAGCCATCGTCCGCCACCGCCGCCAGCGCCTCGCGGTCCAGGATCGTGATCTTGCCACGCCGCGCCCGGATCAGCCGGTGCCCCTCCAGCGCCTGCACTGCCAGGGTCGTGCTGGGTCGCCGCACGCCCAGCATGATCGACAGGAACTCGTGGGTGATCTGGAGGTCGTCGCCGTCGAGCCGATCCTGACACATCAGCAGCCAGCGCGCGAGGCGCACGTCGATGGTGTAGGTGGCGTTCGCGAAGGCGGTCTGGGCCGTCTGGATAAACTGCACCTGGATGTAGCGCAGCAGGAGCTTGCTAAGGCTGGCGCTCTGGCTGACGGCGGCGCACAAGGCTACGGTCTCGATCTGCAGCATCTCGCCCGCATTCTGGACGAAGCACTCGTGGGGCATGCGATCCGAACCCAGCAGCACCGGCAGGGCGCCGACCAGTCCCTCGCGTCCGACGAGGCCGACCTCGACTTGGCCACCGGACCCTGAGGCGGTGACCGAGCCGAACCCGACCTCGGGGAAGTACAGCTGCCGGACCGGTTCGTGCGGCCTGATCAGCGACTGCTTCAGTTCGGTCGAGACCGGCTCCAAGTGCGGCTGGAGCAGCGCAAAATCATCGGACAACATCGCCTTTAGAAGGCGATTGCGGACGGCGGATTGTTGAGGCTGAGACACGGCTCTGCTCCCGGTCGGGGCAAGAGCACACGCGGTCTCCTAAGCGCCAAAGGCCCGAAAGCGTTATTGGCGATGAGTGCAATCTCTGCGCTTCACTGAACAATAGCAAAGAAAATCGCTTGTGAAGGGCGGTGAACCATTGGATGGTTCGATCCATTACCGAGCGCCCGGATGCTTCTAAAAACCTGATTTATATCTGGGTCATTCGAACACATGGGTTTACCGTAGGGCTCATCACCGGCTGATCCGACACAGGCGCTGGTGGCTGGAAGAGCTGCGCTTCCGCCTGCAATGCAAGGCGGATCACCATGCCTTCAGCCCCCGATCAGCACGCCACGTCCATGCTCATCCGCAAGCTGGAGAGCGTCGCCACTCTCTCAAACGAGGAGCGGCAGGCCATCAACAGCTTGCCGATGAGGATCAACCACCTGGACGCCCGCCAGGACATCGTGCGCGATGGCGACAGGCCCTCGCACTGCTGTCTCGTCATCACGGGTTGGACCTGCCGCTACAAGCTGCTCAGCGAGGGCAAGCGGCAGATCCTCTCGTTCCACATCGCGGGTGACATCCCGGATCTCCAGAGCCTGCACGTCCCGGCCATGGATCACAGCCTCGCCACCGTGACGAAGGCGACCGTGGCCTTCATCCTGCACGAGGACCTGCGGGACCTCATCATGCGCTTCCCCAACATCGCATCAGTCTTCTGGCGTGACACGCTGATCGACGCGGCGATCTTCCGCGAATGGATGGTCAGTATGGGCCGCCGCTCAGCTTTCGAGCATGTCGCGCACCTGTTCTGTGAGCTGTACCTGAAGCTGCAAGCGGTGGGGCTGGCCGGAGACTACCGGTGTCCACTGCCCATCACCCAAATCGATCTCGCCGACGCCACGGGCATGACGAGCGTGCACATCAATCGGGTGCTGAAGGACATGCGCGGCAGAGCCCTAATCACGCTGCGGAGCCACACGCTGGTGATCGAGGCGTGGGACGAACTTCTACGGGTTTCAGAGTTTGACCCCATGTACCTGCAACTGGAGACGCGAGCGGCTGAATGAGCCTTCGCCTGCAGCCTGTCCGTGTTGCCACCGGCAGCCCCGATACCGCGGGGCAGTTGGCATTTGCCGACGGCTTCCTTGTGGCGGTTCTGGTCCTGCTCTCGGACGGGCACGCCGAAGCCGGGATGTGGTTCTTGGAAGCGGGTTTTGGCCGGGTGAACACCGCAACACCGCCCATGTTCGCCGACATCGACCCGGCACAGAACTGGATCGAGCAGCGGCTGGTACGCACAGCCTAAGCCACCGCACGGCGCGCAGGTGCGGGTGCCCGTTGGCCGAGACGCCCGCTAATCTCGCCCGAGCTTCGGCTCTGGCTTGGCAGCCCGGGTGAGGCTCTGGATCGCTCGCGGTGGCCGACCAGCCTTCTGGGCGATCTCGGCCTCCTGCTGCTCGATGAGCTGTCGGGCGGGCTCGTCGCCATCTAAACCGCCCAGGATCTCCATCGGCACGCGCCGGTTCGAGGCGCGGCTGCCGTCCTCGAAGACGGCATCGAACAGGACGGTGCCCCGCTCCTGCGGGGCCGACTTCAAGCGCTTGGCCATGTGCGGCTGATACGCCGGCCAGTCCGGCGGCGCTAGGCTCACTGCGGCCGCCCGTCGTTCTGGCGCCACCCCGAGCTGAGCGTCCGCTTCGGCTATAGAGCGCCGTTTCCCTGCTCGACGAATGCGAACACTTGGTTGACGAGATCCGGACTGCGGTAGGGCTTCGGCACAAAGCGCACACCCGACGGCAGGTCGCCATGCCCCGGCGTGCTGACGCCCGAGACCAGTAGAATGGCGATGTGTGGCCACCGCACCGCCACCAACCGCGCGAGTTGGTAGCCGTTCATGGGCGAGCCCGGCATGACCACGTCCGCGATCACGACCCGGATGTCGTCTCGAGCCGCCAGAATGGCTACCGCTTCGGTGGCGTCGCTGCTCTCAAAGGTCTGGAGCCCAGCGGCGCTCAGAGCCTCCAGCAGGTCCATTCGCACTGCCGGCTCGTCCTCGACGACGAGCACACCGATCTGATGCGAACCAAGGGGCGGACGCAGAGGCATGGCAATTCCCGTCCCAACGTTGACTTAACCATGCCGTCCGGCCGACATGGACCGTTACGGCCCGATCCGCTTCGGTGGCTCGTGAGCCGGCCATTCAGGAGAGCAACCGCCGCGAGATAGACCCTGAAAAGCCAACACCCCCGTCCCGGCAAGGACGAGGGTGCTGAAAACCTGAGGCGCTGTGAGGCGCGAGTTGCTTCCCCTCACAAGCCATGAGACCCACTCGGGTGTCAAGTCGGAACGGCAATTCCGACAACAGGGAAGGCTTGCCTGGACCCTAGCCGCGGCCCGTGAGGGACCGGGACCGATGTTTCACGCCACCATGCGGGAGGCGGTCGACGCAGCGCGCACGCTCGCGCAGCTCGACGACCTGTCGCGCAAGATCTGGCAGGCCCACGCTGCCGAGACCGTGACCGATGCTGAGGCGCAGGGCCTCGCTGAGCTGCTGCACGACCGCAGGAATGCGATCAGAGAGGCCGTGGCGCCCGTTGGCATTCCGCTCGGCCGTGTGACGCTGTTTCCGCCCAAGCGCCTCCAGCGGGCTCCTGAGCGATCCGTGGCCATCGAGCGCCGCCGCCGGTTGGCCTGTTCCGGTCCAATGCCGCCAGCTCTCGCCAGCCGGTTCACGGCGGGGCAGCTCGCAGTCCTGCGCATCGTCGGTGACGAGGTTGCCCGCAACGGAGCCTGCGGGCTGCCTGTCGACGCCATCGCCGCACGGGCTGGGGTGAGCCGGCGGTTGGCTCAAGGAGCGATCCGCCTCGCCGAGGGCGACGGGTTGCTGACCATCCAGGAGCGTCGGCATCAAGGCCGGAAGAACGACCCGAACGTGCTCCGGATCATCAGCCGGGAATGGCTGGCTTGGCTCCGGCGGGGAGGGCGATCCGCGGCCCCGGCGCTCTTGGGCGGCATAGGGTGCAAAAACCTGCACCCCACGGATAAGGGAGATCCACAGAGGCAGGTTGTGGATACGGAACCGAAGAAGGGCTGCCGAGGGGCAGCGGGCGACCTCGGTCGATCAGCCTCACCGAGAATTCGCGCGGGCGGTAGAGCGGGCAGAGCTATGCGGTGACGCCATACGTTCGGACGGTATGACGAACGAGGCGGGCGGCTATGACTGGGGTGCTACACCGTTTGCGTGTGGCGGCGGAACTCGCTGGGCAGCAGGCCGTAGGCGGCCTTAAACCGCCGACCAAAGTGGGTCATGTCCGAGAACCCCCAGCCGTAGGCAATTTCGCTCACCTTCCGGTGCGACTGCGCCGGATCCGCGAACGCCTGCCGGCAACGCTCCAGACGCCGCGTCTGGAGGAGTTGCATGATCGACGTACCTTCATCCGCCAGCACGGCGTTAGTATACCGGACGCTGACGCCCGCGGCCCGCGCAGCAGCAGCCACCCCGAAGCTTCGGTCGCATAGGTTGGCTTCAACGGCCGCACGCACTCTTGTGCGGACCAGCGCGCGTGCCGAGGAGCCCTGCGCCGCTGTCCGGCCACGTGCCCGGCAGAACGAGAGGGCGATGAGGTCCAGAATGTGCGGCTCGACGCACCCTCCTACCGCCGCGCTGAGGTCGTTCGCGTAGAAGGGCAGCAGGCCGAGATATGCGGATGTGAACCGGGCGTCGGCATTCGCCGGCAGGGCCCGCGCCGTCAATTCGCGCGTTCTTCCGACGCGTCCCTCCAGAGCGTTGCGCCGCACCTTGAGCACGAGCAGTTCGGAGCCACCCGAGAACCGAGCCTCGTAGGGCACAGCCGGGTCGAGCAACGTGACGTCCCCGGGCTCCAGACAAACCTGATGACCGTCCTGCTCCAGCACCAGCCGTCCGCTGAACTGACGGCAGACGAAAATCTCGTCGGTGGGGCCGCGCGCGATATGCCACCTCGTGCGCGAGACGGTCATATCCGAATTCTTGAAGAAGGTGAGGCCGTTTGCGTTGATCGCGCCGACGTGAAGCTCTGCCTGGAATGATTTGTGGCAGACTGGCTTCGCGTCGTGGTCAACAACGCCCTGCCGGGCAATATCGTGCCAGCAAGCGAACCGATCACGCTCGTGAATTCGTTCGGTGTTGAAAATAACCCTCATTTTGGTCTCTCGCCAGCCTGGGCAGCCGATGTTTTGTGCCGGCCAAGTCGGTCCGGGTACCTTGTGCGCATTATATAAACCTCGCCGTTGAACCAAGGGTGCGCGACGCACCGCGACCGGACGAGGATTGCGTGCCACGCTTCTTCTTCGACATCGACGGTGGTGAAAGGATCCGAGACACCAAGGGATATGAGCTTCCCGATCTGAACGCGGCCCGCGTCCTTGCGCAGCGCATGGCCGGCGAGCTGGTCGCACACGATCTACAAGAAACAAGTGCGATCCGGGTCCGTGTGGACGTTCGAAATGAAAACGGGAACCGCATCCTAAGCGCTGTTGGTCATGGCGCAGTGTTGGTCGCGGGATCGGCTGAAGCACTGCAGGGCATTGGAGCGAGCGATGAAGCCTGCGCTCTGGGCCCGCTAGATCGCGCAGCTCGGCATGCCATTGCGGTTCGTCGGGCCATTGATGAAGAGGGAAGCGCATCACTGCGCCCCCTCGTCGACATGCTGATTTGCGAGATCAGCCGCACAATCGCGCAGCGCCCTTGCATCGCTGAACACAAGAGAAAAAATTAGGAAAGGGTAGGATCGTGTCTGGAGATATTCAGCCGATGAGTGCTAATCTCGTTAAAATCACTGGTGAGATCGTTTCAGCGTATGTAACAGGCAACCATGTGTCCGCAGTGGAGATCCCGACGTTGCTGAACAACGTCCACGCTGCGCTGACGGGCCTTGCCAACGGAACCGCACCGACTGTTGTAGAAGTAGAAATCGAGAAGCCGAGCCCGGCCCAGATCCGCAAATCGGTGCGGGACGACGGGATCGTCAGCTTTATCGACGGTAAGACCTACAAGACGCTCAAGCGCCACCTGAGCGCCAACGGCCTCGACCCGCGTAGCTACCGGGAGCGCTACGGCCTACCTGCCGACTATCCAATGATTGCTCCGAGCTACGCCGAGCAACGCTCCGCCATCGCTAAGGCCATCGGCTTAGGCCGCCCGGGCGCCATGGCCGAGAACTCACCGAAGGATCGCCGCAAGGTCGCTTGATCGCGGCGAACGACCTTGCGGCGATCCTGACGGTGATCACGCATCAGCCCCGGCGCGCGCGATCTGCCGCTCGTGCTCGGGAGCATTCGCGTTCAAGATCCGCCAGGAGCTTCCTTCTCTCATAGCAGAGCTGGTGTCCCCCATTAAACCGCTGCGTAGAGAGGCAAGATGATCAACGCTGTGAAGTGGCTTCGCTCAGTGGGTTTATTGTCGGCTGTTGCCTGCTTCTCCCCAGGCGTAGCTTGGGCCGCCGACATTACGGTCCTATGCTCTCAGGGTCTGAGGGCCGTCGTGGAGGAACTCGCACCGCAGTTCGAGGCTCGGACCGGCAATCACCTCGTCGTCACCTACGACACCTCCGCTGTGCTGAAGTCACAGATCGAGGCCGGCAAGCCCTTCGACGTCGTAGTCCTCACGCCGCCTCTAATGACGGCGCTGGTCCAGCAGGGCAGGGTCGCAGGCCGTTCGGCCACCATGCTGGCCCGCACCGGCATTGGCCTTGCCGTGAAGAAGGGCGCTCCCCGGCCTGACATCAGCTCGCCGGAGGCACTCAAACACACGCTCACCAGCGCCGGCTCGGTGGCCTACAGCGCCTCAGGCGAGAGTGGCAGGATGTTCTCGTCTGCCCTGCAGAAGCTCGGGATTACCGACGCGGTGACGGCCAAAGCAAAGGCCGTCGCAAACGGGCGCGCCGGCGATGTGGTCGCCCGTGGTGACGCGGATCTCGCCGTGCAGTCGATGCCGGAGTTGATGTCCGTTTCGGGTGTAGACGTGGTGGGCCCGTTCCCGGCTGACCTGCAGTCCTACGCCGTTCTGGCCGGAGGGATTTCCACTGCAGCGACAGACAAGGCCCGGGCTGAGGCATTCCTCACCTTCTTTGAGCAGCCCTTTGCGACAGCCGTGATCCGCCAGAAGGGCATGGAACCCAGCTAATCTCTGAGGACAATGTCCTAACCAGATCCGGCGCCAACGCAGTAGGCTCTCGTCCTCACCCAGCAGTCATGGGCCAGTAGTAGCCAGCGCCGAACGCGATGCTCAACGTCATGCTGCGCGCTGCAGAGGGCCAAGTGAGCGCCGTGCACCATGCGTACCTGCGCATAGCCCAGCGCCAAGCGCTGGAGCGCAGTGTCCTGGCTGAAGGGTGCTTTGGCATCTGCGGCTTTCAGCCGGTAAGCCTCGCCCGCGGTCTGGACGACGACGCGCAAGGGCGAGCGCTGAAGCCAGTCTCGGCTCCGCGCGGGCGTAGCGGCTCAGCCGTAGGGGCCGCCGAACAGGTCGCCGAGCGCCTTCCTGCGGAACAGCGTTCTCCAGCGCCGCCTCTGATGCTCTGGCCGGTCGTGGATCATATGGCACCTCTGGCAGAAGGCCGCGAGGTTGGCGTCCGCGTTGTTCGAGGTGTCGTGATCCCGGTGGGCCGCCGCTAGGACTACCCGCGTCCTCCGCACGATCCGGAGCACGTCGGCCGCGTCAGCCTTGAGCCGGATCCGCCTGCCCCATCCATCCCGCCACCGGCCGGTATCCGCATCCCACCAGCGGCCGTCACCGAGGTGGTAGACCAATCCGCCCGTGCGGTCGCCCGCAGCCCTCACAGCGCCCGCCAGCCCGCCGGAAGCGGATCACGGCCGAGAGCTGCGGCCAGTCGATGGGGTAGAAGAAGCGGTGCTCGCGCCGGATCGGCATAAGGGCGCACTGTGCCATCCGGCGTGAAGAAAGCGTAGCTCACGTCGGCTACGGTCGCGCGAAGGTTGAACTACCCCGTGGCGCCGCTCGTTCTCCCGCCAGAAGGAGGCCCCATGAGCGCGCGTATCTATCCGGATGTGAACACCAGCTCAGCGAGCAACCAGGGAGCCAATCGGCCCGTCCACCGTCGGGGTGAGGACGTCAACACTACGGACCAGCTCGCCAGCCCGATCCTGCTGGGGGTCGGGGCTGCGGGCTCGGTCGTGGCCCTCCTTCTGATCCGGCTGCTGGTCGGCTAGCGCGGCGACGGTGGACACGAAAAAGCCCGCCGCAAATCTGATCGTTCGCTGGTGCGTTGTGCCTGTAGGATCGCCAACGGGGTCCGACATGCCGCGCGACGTCCTAGATCTGATGCGCGCCCTGTACGGCCGGATCGTCTCTCACGAGGCCCAAGCGGCGCAGGCCGCGCGCAAGGCCGATGCCTTCGAGCGAGACGGGCGCTACGGCGAGGCCGAGCTTTTGCGGGTCCTCGCACGGAACCACCGCATCCGCGCGATGGAAGTTCGCGCGCACATCGGACTGATCGAGATGGGGTTCGGTCCTGACGGAGATTGACCGGCGGACGCCGTGGGACGGATGACGGCGGCCGTAAGAAGGCCCGCCGCGGCGAACCGGGCGGGCTGAAGGTGGAGTAATCCCGTGAACCCGTGAATACCCTGTAGACCCACAGGTAGGTGATCGGTTCCCAGATGAGTGCCGCTTGACCAGCGTCAATCGCAGGCGCCTCATCTGGCCAGCCGCGAGAGGTGTACGGAACTCCTGGCTGCGGTTAGGCCGCTCGGCTCAGACCCCGGCCTGCATGGACCGAGGGTGCTGCTCATCAGCGCCTCATCCGGACCGGGCGGCCGCCTGGATTATACCGGCGCCATGAGCGTCAGCACTGTCGTGGCAACGGCCATCAGGCCGACGGTCGCGAATGCAGAAACCGCAAGCTTCTCCATGGCCCTTCCTCCTAGCAGTATTGGTTGCTCTGCCCGTTGGAAAGCTCCCATGAACCATGAGCCGTCGCGGTGCTCCAGAGCACCTGCTCGAATGCTGATTATCGACGGAGCACAAAAGAAACCCGTCGCAGCTAGGCCGGACGGGTTAGTCTGGATCGGAAGTATGTCCGTCGCAGGACAGACGGGTCCAGCGTACCGGGTTGCTGCGTCGTTGTCGCTGGGAAGGTCTTAGATCCGCGAGAAGCGGCTGCGGCGAGCGCGTAGGACCGCCGATGGTTCGATGCTCAGGGCGGGTCTCTCCGTCGGGGTCGGTGCCAGCTTTCCGACCCGCTCGATGCGAACGCCAATGTGATCGCCGCGGCGCCACGCCAGTCGGACCGCACACACGAAGTCCCGCCCGACCACCTTGAATATGAATTGGTCGGGCAGCGTGTAGGAGCTTGGCACTGTGAGCCGGGCGCCGGAAGGGGAGATGTCCTTCACGGTGGTCGGGATCTCGGTGCCGTCGGGCAAGCGGATCAGCGCGATCCAGTCCGGTTCACGGCGTTCTTCACGGCGGTCAACATGACTGCCTTGCTGCTTAGACCATATGACGTCGTCGATTTCCATCAGGTAATATACACATCACGCCGTTTAAAGAACGCTAAATATGAAATGTTGCCGAATTAGTTGCGGACGATCACTTTATAGAGAGCACCAACTTCGGTCCATACTGCGACATGAGGATGAAGGCGGTGTTCAAGGCCGTCGGGCTCGATCCGCCTCCTCATCCGCGACCGCCTCGACCGCGGCTATGACGTTCTCCAGCTCGGCGACTTGGCGCAGGGCGCTGCCGGCCGGCATTCCGTCATGCTCGGCCATGGCCAGAATGAGATCGCGCTGGTGCGCCTTCAGGCGTTCGAGGAGGGCGGTGAGCTTGTCGGACATCGTGCAGCTGTAGTCGCCAGATGAGGGCTCGACAATTTGGCTGGCTTGAGCCGCGAGATCGGCGCCTTGGTTCTTTGGGCCGGTCTCCAGAAGTTGTTCTGTGGCCGTGGTCGTCGGGAACTGCTCAGGTGCGCCAGCGCACAAGAACGTCAAGCTTCGCCGCTCATTCTGAGGGGTGATGAGACTTGGCAGGTTGCTTGCCGCGGCCCCCAAGCCTAGAAATGCACTGCGGGACAGCGATGGTGTCGCCGTCCCGCAGCCCTTTTGGGGCGTTTCCTCCCCAGACTTCAGGCCGCTCCTTGTGGGCGGCTTTTTCTTGTCCGGGGCGCGGTTCGTAGCTGGATCCGGCCTCAGCGGCAAGCAGGATCATGCTGCATCCAGTG
The DNA here is from genome assembly GCF_900116795.1 of Methylobacterium sp. UNCCL125. NCBI lineage: Bacteria > Pseudomonadati > Pseudomonadota > Alphaproteobacteria > Hyphomicrobiales > Methylobacteriaceae > Methylobacterium > Methylobacterium sp. UNCCL125. The sequence continues at coordinate 38,662 of NZ_FPBW01000041.1, forward strand.
ACGTGTGGCGATTTAATACATGGCGAGGGTCCATAGACGCTGCTCGACACCTCGCCGTGCGGCGACCATCTTGGCCGTATGCCCGCGCGGCACGGCCAGGCCTACGATCCGCAGGAGAAGCCGCTGCACCTTTGCGTCTGGTGTGATCCTTTCCCCATCCGGCAGAGCGTCGGGCCGCCTCCGCCATCGTCCGGTCAGGCCAGACCCCCTGATCGATCAGGGCCGGCGCGGTCTGGTCCAGGCGAGGACGTCGAGCGGGTCGTAGTCTCGTCCTGCACCCAAGTTCCGCAAGCCGAGGCTCGGCTGGGACGATGATGAGGCTGGTCGAGGCGCGGCAGAAGCACGGTAGCGAACTGTAGGAGGACGGCAATGCGCGGTAGCATACGGCAAGGCGCGGTAAGAGCGCGGTAGGGGCACGGTAAGCTGTACGGTAGCGAGAGGGGTATCACACCTCACGCACTGAAGGTTCCGAGCCTCCTGCGGTTGTCTTTGTGGCTATTTCGGCATATACCGAAATGCATGAAGTTCTACGCGACGGAGCCCAAGCGGTCGGCGAACATCGCCAAGCACGGCTTCGATCCGGCGGACTTCGAGGATGCCTTCAGCTTCGACCGCTTCCTCACCATCCCCACTCGGCCGAGCCACACAGGCCGAGAGCGGTTCAAGCTGATCGGCACGTGGTACGGCGTGACGGTCGTGGTGGCGATTGTCTCCCCGCTCGGGTCGGAGGCGATTGATGTGGTGAGCGTGCGGTCCGCCGGCGCGAAGGAGAGAGCCCGCTATGACGAAGCGTGAACACGCCCCCGGCTACGTTCCGAACGATGCCTACTCGCAGGCCGACTGGGACGAGGTATCCGACAACCCGCCCCTGACGGGCGAGGAACTGGCCGCCGCTCGCCTCGGCCCTGAGGGGATGCCACCCGCGATGGCGGAGGCGTTCAAGCGAGCGGCGGGCAGGCCGAAGGCTGCCGACAAGGCCGTTCCGGTATCGCTCCGCGTGCCGCCCGACGTGCTGGCCGCCTTCAAGGCCGATGGCCCTGGTTGGCAGACCCGGATGAACGAGGCGCTCGCCGCGGCGGCAGTCGAGTTGCGCAAGGCAGGTGTGGCCTGAACTTCCTCAGGCTGCCCGGCGCCGCTCGTGACGCCAGAGGGCGACTGCAACACGCCGAGCCTCATAAGTCCGCCGCAGCGTTGATCCGAGACCGCCCTGGCCTTCCGGCGAGAAGGCGTAGGTCAGCACCCCGTCAGGCCCATAGTTCCCGCGCATCTCTGCTCGCCAAAGGCTATCGGCTGCCGTGAGGGCAGCCTCCGTCAGGGCGAGGCGGGCGAGGTCCGGCGAGGGAGAGTGGTGGGTGTTCATCTCGTCCAACGTGCCGATCATGCGGAAGGTCCACCTCGACACCTGTTCCGGCGCTCGCCATCTTGAGCGTACGCCCGCGCAGCACGGCCAGACCTGCGATCCGCAGGAGGAGCCGGCGCAGCAGGCCAGCTATTTGCTCCTGCTGATTTCACGCCGAAGCTGATCGGTGCAACGTCCTGAGCAACTCCTCGTTGTTGCGCGTGACCCCACGGCGCAGCCTGACATGCGCGGGAGCCTCCAATGACCCCTTCCCGCCCAGATCGCACGCGTTCTGATCCGGACAAGCAGGGAAACTCGCTTGCCTGGACCCTGGCTCTGACCACCGCTCTTCTCGGCATCGTGGCCCTGCCGCGGCGCACAGCCCGCACAGCACCCACCGTTAAGAAGGCACCAGATGACGAAGACGGGGCGGCGCGTCAGACTTCGCCCTCTCACAGCGGCAGTGACGCCCACGAGGTAGCCCGCACTCAGGCCGACCGGGGACGCCAAGCTACACGTCCGACCGAGATCCCAGCCAAGGGCTGGAAAGACATCGCGCTTCGCACCTACCGCGACGTCGGTGAGAACCGGATTATGCTGGTGTCGGCGGGCGTAACCTTCTTCGCGCTGCTCGCGATCTTCCCGGCGGTGGCGGCCCTGGTGTCCGTCTACGGCCTCGTGGCCGATGCCTCAACCATCAATGACCAGCTCGCCAGCCTGCAGGGCATCCTGCCGTCCGGTGCCCTGGAGATTATCGGCGATCAGGTAAAGCGACTGGACGAGAACGGCAACGCCACACTCGGCTTCAGCTTGGTCCTCGGCATCGGGCTGTCCGTCTGGAGCGCGAACGGCGGGATGAAGCACGTCTTCGACGCCCTGAACCTCGTCTACAACGAGCGCGAGAAGCGCAACTTCTTCGTCCTGAACCTCGTCTCGCTCGGCTTCACGGCGGGCGCGCTGCTGTTTCTGATCCTCGCGCTCGGCGCGGTCGTCGTGCTCCCGATTGTATTCGACTTCGTTGGCATCGGGAAAAGCGCGTGGTGGCTCTCTCTGTTGCGTTGGCCCGTACTGCTGCTTGCCGTGCTGGGCGGCCTCGCGTTGCTCTATCGCTGTCCGCCGTCAGCACCCCTGAGACAGATTGAGGCTCTTCACGAACAGAGGATGGCTGGTTCATCGTAGCCCCCAGGAGCGAAGATGAAACAGACATCCGGGCCGGCGCGGAAGCCGGCAGAAGCCGTGATCAAGGACATCCGCCGGGCCACACGTCGGCAGTTCTCGTCCGAGGAGAAGATCCGCATCGTGCTGGAGGGCCTGCGCGGTGAGGACAGCATCGCCGAGCTGTGCCGGCGCGAGGGCATCGCGTCCTCAATGTACTACGGCTGGTCCAAGGAGTTTCTGGA
>NZ_FPBW01000081.1:0-1615 GCF_900116795.1 Methylobacterium sp. UNCCL125
CCCGTCTTATTCACGAGGGCAGTGGATCTGTGGTGGCGAGCGTAGCGTAAAGCATTGATGTGGCTTAGGGATTGGGTGCTGACGCCAAGTCCTCAGACCAGATCGAGCCCGCCACGCCCGCCATGTCCGATCCTACGTGTCTGCCGTTCGCGTTTCCATCGGTTCGAGGCAAGAAGCTCACAGCTGCTTTCGACGGCGGACGCCTGACCTCGGACGGGGGCGTCCTGTTGCTCGCTCAGGCTGCCCGGCGGATGCAGATCGGTGAGAAGCTCGCCGCGGTGATCCCCGACCGGCGTGACCCGAGCCGGATCGTGCATCCTCTGCCCGAGATCCTGCTGGCGCGCATCCTGGCCATCGCCTGCGGGTACGAGGATGCCGACGACCTCGATCACCTGCGCGTCGATCCCGCCTTCAAGCTCGCCTGTGGTCGCCTACCCGACAGCGGACGCGACTTGATGAGCCAGCCCACCGTCTCGCGGCTGGAGAACACGCCGGGCCTGCGTGACCTGATCCGGCTCGGACGGGTGCTGGTCGACCTCTACTGCGCCAGCTACGCCGCGCCACCGGCGGCTGTCACGCTGGATATCGACGACACCTGCGACGTGGTCCATGGCCAGCAGCAACTGTCGCTGTTCAACGCCCACCACGACGAACGCTGCTTTCTCCCCATCCACGTCTACGACACCGCCACCTCGCGCCCGGTGGCGATGATCCTGCGGCCGGGCAAGACGCCTTCGGGTCGCGAAGTCCGGGGCCATCTGCGTCGTCTGGTCCGGGCGATCCGCCGACACTGGCCGACGACCGCGATCACGATCCGTGGCGACGGCCATTACGGGCGGCCCGAAGCGATGGACTGGTGCGAGGACAACGACGTCGCTTACGTCTTCGGCCTGACCGGCACCAAGTCGCTCACCGCCAAGGTCGAGCCGACCGCCGATCACATCCGGGTCGAGCGGGCCCTCAGCAACACAGATGCCGTGCGCGGCTTTGCTGAGACCACGCACGCAGCCAAATCCTGGCGGCAGCACCGCCGCGTCGCCGCCCGCATCGAGGCGACCCGCCTTGGCCTCGACATCCGCTACGTGGTCACGAACATCGCCACCGGTACGCCCGAATGGCTCTACGCCGAGCTGTACTGCGCCCGCGGACAGGCCGAGAACCTGATCAAGCTCCATAAGGGCCAGCTCGCTTCCGACCGCACCTCCTGCCGGCATCCGGCCGCCAACCAGATGCGGCTCGTGCTGCACACCGCCGCCTATTGGCTGATGCTGACCGTGCGCGACGCCATCCCGGCTCCCCATCGCCTGGCCAAGGCCGAGTTCGCGACGATCCGCCTGCGCCTGCTCAAGCTTGGGGCTCGCATCCACGAGACCACTGCCCGTGTTCGTCTCGCCTTCGCCGCCGCCTGTCCCGAGGCCGACTTGCTGCGCCATATCGCGGGCGCACTCGCCCCAGCGCCAGCCTGAACCACGGGGCGTGATGCCCCATCGACACCGCTCCCGTCCCTCCAGCGCCGACAGCACAACCAGATCCATACGCGTCAGGACAGACGCACGATCCCGCTCGCCTTCAGCTCAAAACACGTCGCCAGCCAAACCCTGGTGAATAAAGCGGG
>NZ_FPBW01000021.1:0-138326 GCF_900116795.1 Methylobacterium sp. UNCCL125
GACACCGCGTCGATCATCTCGGCGCGCACCGCCTCCGCAACAGCCGGAAGATCCGATTCCGGAAGACGCCGCAGCGCCGCAGGATTCGGGACACGATCGAGAAGCGCACTCTGCTCGGGGGTAATTGCCACGGCATCAACCTCTAACGGATGGGATCGGTTTGACCGCCGAGCCTCAGGACATGTCGAGTGGGGCAACGCCCTCGGGCCGCCCATCGGAGCCCAGCGTGATCCGCTGGATCCGGGCCTCGGCCCGCTTCAGCAGCGCCTCGCAATGCTTCTTCAGCACCTCGCCGCGCTCATAGATCGCCACCGATTCGTCGAGGGGCACGTCGCCCCGCTCAAGCCGGCGAACGATTTCCTCCAGCTGTTCCAGCGCCTTCTCGAAGGGCAGGTCGCCGGCGGCGGGGGCCCCCTCGGGTCTGCTCGCACTCATCCCAGATACTTCCTTTGGGGGTGGTTGTACGGCGCGAAACCCGGTGCCCACAACCCGGGGGGCCAATCCGCCGGCCGGATCCGCACCGTTTTGGAGCCACGCGGCGGCGTTTGCGCCACACTTCGGCTCACGCCAGCGCCAGGCTGAACGGCGTGCCCTCGAAGGCGTCGGCGCCGCGACCGATGCGCGCGATCGCCGCGACCATGCGGCCGTCGCGGCCGAGCATGCGGTCGGCGATGGCCACGAACAGGGGGTTGGGCGTCGCCGAAGGCGAAGCTGCGCGCAGGGCCTCGGCGATCGCCGCCTCGTCGCGCTCCGGCGCCAGCGCGCAGGCTGCGATATAGGCGGCGGCTGTCGACCGGCTGATCCCGGCATAGCAGTGGATGACGAGCGGCTTCTCCCGCGGCCAGGCCCGAATGAAGTCGAGCACCCGGGCCACATGTTCTTCAGCCGGCAAAACGTGCCCGTCGCGCGACGCGGCGATGTCGCTGACCCCGATGACGACGTGGTTCTCCGCCGCAATCGCGGCCGGCCGCTCCAGCGGCGTGCCGACATTGATCAGCGTGAGCACGTGGCTCGCATCGGTGGCGGCGACCGTCTCGGGCAGACGCGAGAGGGGACAGACGTGGAGGGTCGGCATGGTCTGGCGCCAGTGACCTGCGATCGTGACGGATCGAGGGCGGAGATTCGTCAGGTCGGACACAGAGCGTGGAATCGCGCGAGAAACCGCGCCTCGGCCTCGGCGGTCGGCCACGGCTCGGCCAGGACCAGCACCGGTTCGGGCAGCGCCCTGGCGGGGCCGAAATAGCGTTCGGCCTCGTCCCGGGCGAAACCGGCGAGGCGCACCGCCTCGACATGGGCTGCGATCCGGTCGGCCTGCTTCACCAAACGGGCGAGCGCCGGCACCGGGGCGGTCAGGCCGAAGCGGCGGCGCACCGCGGCGAGCAGACGCAGCTCGATGCCGCGATAGGCGTCGCCGAGGGCGGCCTTCAGGGGTGAGATGATGTCGCCCACGACATATTCCGGCGCATCGTGCAGCAGGAGTTCCAGCCCGTCCGGATCGGTGCAGGCGGCGTCGAGATGGCGGCCCACCGCCTCGACCAGCAGGCTGTGCTGGGCCACCGAGAAGACGTGCGGCCCATGGGTCTGGCCGTTCCAGCGGGCGACCCGGGCGAGGCCGTGGGCGATGTCGGCGATCTCGATGTCCCCGGGCGCCGGATCGAGGAGGTCGAGGCGCCGGCCGGAGAGCATGCGCTGCCAGGCGCGCGGCGGCTCGCTCATCGGGGCCGGCCCAGTTCGGCGCAGGGTCCGTGCCGGTGGCAGCCGACGAGGTGGTCGTTGACCATGCCCACCGCCTGCATGAAGGCGTGCACGATGGTCGGCCCGCAGAAGGAGAAGCCTTCCGCCTTCAGGGCCTTCCCGATCGCCCGGGAGGCCGGCGTCTCGGTGGCGATCTCCGCACGGGTCCGGGCTTTGCCCTGGATCGGCCGGCCGTCGACGAAATCCCAGAGGAAGCGCGAGAAGCCGGGGCCCTGGTCCTCGATCCGCAGCCAAGCCCGGGCGCCCGCGATGGTGCCCTGGATCTTGGCGCGGTTGCGAATGATGCGGGTGTCGGCCATCAGCCGCGCGACATCGTCCTCGGTGAAGCGGGCGATCCGCTCCGGATCGAAACCCGCGAAGGCGTCGCGAAACCCGTCCCGGCGGCGCAGGATGGTGATCCAGGACAGGCCGGCCTGGAAGCCGTCGAGGATCAGCTTCTCGTAGAGGGCCCGGCCGTCATACTCGGGCACGCCCCATTCGGTGTCGTGATAGGCGACATAGAGCGGGTCGAGGCCGGCCCACCAGCAGCGGGGGCAGCCGTCGGAATGGTCGATCAGGCCAGTCTCGGACATCCGGCCACGTTAACGAGAACAGGAGCGGAACGCCATCGTCGGAATGGGGAACGCGCAGCGGCTGTCGCGGCGCGCTCCGCTCCGGCTTCACGCATGGGGGATTGATCCGGTCGCAGGGCCGGCGCGCGCCTTCTGCGACGTCAACCCGGTCACGCCCGGTGAGTGCAAGCCTGAGAGATCGAACGCGAACACGTGGCCGGGCGGCGAGGACGCGTGCGGGCCTGCACGATGAAGCGCCAGCAATGCGCGTGTCTGCTCGCGAGACAGATCGTCCTCTTCGATTTCGAGCATCCTCTCCTGGTCGTCTGGAGGGTCTCCTCAACGCTTGCAGGCTGTCCGCTCGAGGGATGAGAGGGAAGGCACAGGACTGGCGTTGTCGGGGCGGGAGGGAAACGCCCGCTCCGGCCGGAAAGCGGTCTCGGTCGTCGTTCTCGTTGGGCGGGCTTCAACGCCTCCCGACATGCTGGCAGAAGTTTCCAAGAATGGCCGCCCAGCCGTCGCGCTGGTGGTCGATGGGGACGTGTTCGTCGGGATCGAACGCAATCTTTACGTGCGTTCGCTCGCCCGATGGGGTGAACTCGATCACCGCATTGCGATCACCAAACGCATATTCGATTCGCGTGTTCGGAATAATCTTTGTGTAAGTGCCCTCGAAATCGAAGCCCATGCTTCCGTCCTTCGCCTCCATGCGGGACGTGAACTTGCCACCTTCCTTCAGATCGACGCTTGCGGCTGGGCAATGCCAGTCGTCGGAGGCAAAGTTCCACTGCATGATCTGGTCGGGCGATGTATAGGCCTTCCAGGCGACATCGAGGGGTGCGGGAGCCGTTGCTTCCACGGTGATCCGATTCTGAGTCATTTGTGGTCGCAATCCCGTCGATGTCGAGCTTTCGAGGGGCGCACCTCATATCAGATCAGTTACGGCGGCAACCTCCGAAATGATGTCGACGACGGCCGCGGGTGCAAAGGCGCGTATGTCGGCGAGGGGTGGATGTGCGAGGCTCCGCTCCAGAGCGGCAAACGCACCGGAATGGACATCGCCGTCGCGCCTGCTCGCGACCCTTCCGAGATTGTCAGCGCTTCCGCTTTCTCGCGAGGCGCCTGAGCAACAGGCGTCCTGTGTGGCGTCGAGCGCCCGACATTCGCAAATCAGAGTTGCGCCCCTCGTGCGGCCCATGCCGCCATTTCACCGTCAGCGATCGTCAACGATACGCGCCAGCGGTCGGAGCGGCGCAGAATGTAGACGTGGTCCCACTCGGCGACGAGTGCGTCTCCCTCGCCCCGCATCCGATAGGTCATCCGAGCCTGAGCGACGTTCGGGAAGAGTTCCACCGCCGACCGGAGTTCGCCCAGGGGCTGGACGACCCCCTGCTTGCGATAGAAGTCCATGAGCGTCACGCAATGGTCGCGAAATGCCTCTCTCGGCAACGCGAAGTTGCCGGTCGAAGATGGGAACAGTCCGACCGGCTCCCAAAGCTCGCTCAACGCATCGGCGTCGCGGCGCGCGAACGCCTCGACGTAGCTGGCGAAGAACGCTGCGATCTCGTCCTGGAAGGTCATGGTCGTCCTCCTCGATGTCCCCGCCCATGCGACCGATCTGGCCGTCGCTGCGGCCCGGAGGCGAGAAGCCGCTTCAGGGCAGAAGGTCGGGGACGGCTCCCGATCGACTCCGGGCCGGCCTGGGATGCCGGCCGGAGGATGCCGGCTCCTGGGAACCTCTAACGATCCCGGCATGCCGCCCCGGGGTCGCAGGAAGCCGCCCCACGCGCAAGCTGATCGTGCTCCGGTGCGAATGCCCGGGATCGGGGTCTGCGTCGCCGCACCCGCCCGGGGATCGGGCTGCGATCGGTAACGCAGGGCCCCTGTCCCGGAGTATGCGGCGCCCGCGGAATGCGATCCGGCCTCAGCCCGCCGCGCTCGTCGCAACATCCGGCATCGCGAAGGTCGCGTAGGCCGGGCGCTCCAGCGTCACGGGGCGTTCGCCCGCCCGCGGGGTCTCGCCGGCCGCCAGCGCGTCGCCCAGGCGGTCGATGCGGACCAGGGCGAGGCCGCGGGTTCCGGCGGCGCTGCCCGTGGTGCCGAGCCCCTTGCCGCCCGCCGTGATCTCGGTGCCGGGCTGGGGCGCGGTGTCGGGATAGGCTGCGGCCAGGATGCGGGTCCGGGCCGTGCCCCGGTGCTGCATCCGCGAGACCACCTCCTGGCCGACATAGCAGCCCTTGCGGAAATCGACGCCGCCGAGCTGGTCCATCAGCGCCTCGTGCGGGAAGGCGTCGCCGAAGGCGTAGTCGCGTCCGCCTTCGGGCACGCCGAGGGCGATCCGGTGCGCGTGGTAATCGGCCTCCGTCGCGTCCGCCGAGAAGGCGCCCGCGGCGGCGTAGAGGCGGGCGCCGAGATCGGCCGCGCGGGAATCCGCTACCGCCTCGGCCGCGGGCGGGACGGCGCCGGCCCAGACGGCCGCCACCGCGACGGTCGGGTCGGCGGCGATCGTCGCCTGCGCGCGCAGACGGTAGAGCGTCAGGCGCTTGGCGAGGTCTGCAGCCTTGTCGGCCTGCACGTCGAGCCGGAAGCCGTCCGGAATCCGCGAGACCAGGAAGTCGAACAGGATCTTGCCCTGCGGCGTCAGCAGGGCGCCGAGGCGCGCCTCACCGGGCTGGAGCGTCTCGACATTGCAGGTCAGGACGCCCTGGAGCAGCGTCGTGGCGTCCGGTCCCACGACGGTGACCAGGACGCGGTCCGGCAACAGGGCAACGGGCATGGGCGGCGGCTCCTCGGGCGGCGGGCGGTCCGGCGCGCCGAACCGCAGACCCGGGACGTAGTCGCTGACCGCCCGTGCCTCAACCGTCCGCGCTCACACGCTCAATGCTGCAGGGTGGTGGTGAAGGCGCCCCCGCGGATGCGCTCCGGGAATCCTTCGGCGTACCGGGCGGTGGCTTCCTCGCCGTACGTGGTCACCAGTTCCTGAAACGCCGCGAACAGGGCGGCCTGGGCCATGCAGTCACCGTCGAGACCATCGAGGCAGCCTTCCGCGAACGCTTCCGAGACGTAACTCAGCGCGACGCGTTTCTCCTCGACATCGACCTCGATGGGGGCGGTGTGAGAGCTGTGCTGCATAGCCGGATACTTCCATTGCGCCGGACACGGGGCCCGGCGGACACAATGGATGATAGGCGGGTCCCGGCGGCTCGGCCAGCCGAGAATTTCGGATCGGTTAACACGGGCGCTCAAATCCGATGTTTCGCCGGCATCGCCGGTGCGTGTGTTGCGCCTGCATCACCCTCCGAAACGGCCGGCCAGGGCATGCGACAGCCGGTCGCCCTCGGCGACGTACCGGGCGGCGGCCTCGTGGGCCGCCGGCGTGCAGACCCGGTAGGTGAGCGCATAGCCGCGGTAGCCGCGGTTATAGGCGCCGGCCAGGCGGTCGCGGCGGACCGGGGTCACGCCCTCGGACTCGATCAGGGCTTTCATGCGGGCCGGCCAGTCGGACGCATCCGGCGCTCCGCAGAGGTTGCGCAGGAAGGCCAGGGCCCCGATGATCTCGGACATGCGCAGCAGGTCCCGGTCGTAGGGGGCGGGCACGTCCGCGGGGGCGTTCGCCTCCTTGGGGGCCTCCTTCGCGGCTTCCCGGGCGGTTTCCTTGGCGGGCGCGGCCCCTCGGCCGGAACGCTGCTGGGCCAGCGCCGGCCCGGAGACCAGGCCGGTGAGGAGCGCCAGCAGGCACAGGATCGTCGTCGGCCGCCTCACGCCGTCGCCTCCCCGCCGCCCGTCCGCGCAGGATGTGCATCCACATGTGCATCCACGCGCGCGAAGGCCTCGCGCAGGGTGTCGACCAGTCCCGGGGTGGTCGGAAGGGTCGCGACCTCCGCGAGCGTCGCCCACCGGGTCCCCAGCGCCTCGGGGCCGGCCACGGGTTCGCCGCCGCGCCACAGGGCGGCGTGCGGGTGGACGACGTAGTGATGTCGGGCGCGGCCGGCTTCGTCCCGGAGAATGATCTCGGTGGGCGCGAGCACGCCGACAACCTCTGCGGGCAGGCCGACCTCCTCGGACAATTCGCGCAGGGCCGCCTCGGCCAGGGATTCCCCCGCTTCCACGAGACCGCCCGGCAGGGTCCAGACGCCGCGCATCGGCTCGTTGGCCCGCGCCGCCAGAAGGACGCGATCGCCGCGGATCACCGCGATCGACGCGCCCACGAAGGGCCGCGCCGGGAACAGGCGGCTGTCGGAATCCGGTGCGCCCGCACTCACGGCGTGCCTCCATCGGGTGCCACGACGGCCACCCGGCCGTCGGCGAGGCCGACGAGCAGCCGCGCCACGGCGCCCTCGCCGAGGACGACGATGCCGGTCTCGGCGGGAACCGGCAGGGGCACGCGCGCGCGCTCGCGCAGGCCGCCCTTGGCTGCCACGAAGGCGATCTCCGGGCGGCCCGCCACCGGCAGGACGAGTTCGGGGCCGCCGCCGGCCGGGGTGGTGACGGCGAGATCCGAATCGCCGTCGCCCGCCGCGTAGCCCTCGGCCTCGCCGGCCGCCTCGATCCGGTCGGGACGGAGCGTCCAGAGCTGGAGCCTGCCCTTGGCGCTGACCGTCGCGGCCTGGCTTTCGCCGGACCCGGAGAAATCGGCGATGCCGACGATCTTCAGCGGTGGCCCCGGCTGGGCGGGCGTGCGGGCGGTGACGGCCCAGGCCGCGCCCGGATCGCCGGCGGGCCGGTCGATCAGCGCGAGCCCCCCGGCATCCGCGCCCGACAGCGTCGCCGCCAGGAGCGCCGGCCGGCCCCCGAGGCGCAGCAGGCGCGGCCGCAGGGGCGCGAACACCGCCTCGCCCCCCGCCGGCACCGTCACGGTGGCCACGGGCACGGGCTTCGGATCGGTGCTGACCGCCATCGGCTGGCGCTCGCGGATCGTCAGGACCGCGGCGGCCGCGCCGCCGTCGGGGGCGCGGGTGCGCCCGGTGAGATAGGCGCTCAGGGGTCCCGAGAGCGTCCGGCGCGAGCCCGGCAGGGCCCCGCGCGGCGTCTCGGCGGCGGTCAGCCCCTCGACAGCCTCCTTGCCGATCGGCCGCACGGTGACGCGGCCCTCGGCGAGGGCGAGCACGGCGCCGCCCTCGTCGCCCCAGACCACGGCGATCGGCGCGCTCTCCTCGTCGCCGGCCTGTTGGCCGCCGGTCTGCGGACCGGTCTTGGCGCCGGTGATCGGCAGGAGCCCGGAGGTCGCCACCGAGACCGCCGCCTCGCTGCGCGAGCCGCGCAGTGCCCGCACCTTGAAGGGCAGGTCGAGGATCCGGATCCCGGGCTCGGCCCGCGCCCCCGCGACGGGCGCGACGCCCACGATGAGGCCCAGGACGACGGCGCGCAGCCTGCGGCCCGGCGCCGGGTGCCGGCGCGCGGCCGTCGTGCCCGAGGATGCGCCAGAGGAAGCGCCCGATCTGGTCAAACGTGCTGGCCGCCGTTGATGTGGAGTTCGGCGCCGTTCACGTAGGACGAGGCCTCGGTGCACAGGAAGTAGATCGCCTTGGCGACCTCGTCCGGCGTGCCCAGCCGGCGCTGCGGGATCTGCTCGACGAGCTTCTCGGTGCCGGGCGACAGGATCGACGTGTCGATCTCGCCCGGCGAGATCGCGTTCACCCGCACGCCGAGCGGCCCGAAATCGGCGGCCATCTCGCGGGTCAGGCCGGCGAGCGCCGCCTTGGAGGTGCCGTAGGCCGCCCCCGCGAAGGGATGGACGCGCGAGCCGGCAATCGAGGTCACGTTGACGACCGAGCCCTTGGCCCGGGCGAGTTCCTCGCGCAGGCCCCGGGCCAGCAGGATCGTGGCGAACAGGTTGACCTGGAACACCCGCTGCCACGTGTCGAACTCGGTGGCCAGGGCGCCGAGGCGCTCGCCCTCCGGCCCCTTCGGCGAGATGCCGGCATTGTTGACCAGCGCGTGCAGAACCCCGCCCTCGGCGGCGAGCCGGCCCCGCACCTCCTCGACGGCGCGGGCCGTGTCCTGCGCGTCGGAGAGGTCGACCTGCAGGTGGTCCTCGGGCCCCATCTCCCAGGGGCAGTTCTCCGGGAAGGCGTGGCGCGAGCAGGTGATCACCCGCCAGCCCGCGGCCGAGAAGCGCTTGACGGTGGCGTGACCGATGCCCCGGCTCGCGCCCGTGAGCAGCATGATGCGCCGGCGTTCGTTGACGGGGAGGGCCAAAGCCGTAAGCCTCGCTGGCGTTCAGGGGTCGCGGCCCGGTCGGGCGCGGTGCGTGCCGGTGAGCCTCAATGGTCTAGGCGCACGGGGGCCGGAAATCCAGAGCGCGCCGCGGGTCGGGGTCGAGGCAGGGGAGAGAAACGCATGGCCAGCGGGCAGACCAGCGCGGAGCGCATGCCGGAGATCCCGGCCGACAGCCTGTCCCAGGCGCAGGCCGAGGCCGCGGCCGCGTTCCAGGCCGAGCGCGGCGTCCCGGTCTTCGGGCCGTTCGTGCCGCTCCTGCGCAGCCCCGAGCTGATGCTGTGCGCGAGCCGGATGGGCCAGTACCTGCGCTACGGCAGCGTCCTGCCGCTCCGGGTCAGCGAGTTCGCGATCCTGGTGGTCGCGCGGGAATGGAGCCAGCCGGTGGAGTGGGCCATCCACCACCCCATCGCCCTGAAGGCCGGGGTCGCCCCCGAGACCGCGCAGGCGCTCGCCGAAGGACGCCGCCCCGACACGATGAGCGCCGACGAGGCGCTGGCCTACGCGTTCTCGACCGAGCTGATGCGCAACCGCGCGGTGAGCGATGCGACCTACGCGGCCCTGGTGGCGCGCTTCGGCGAGCAGGGGGCGATCGACCTCGCCGGCATCAACGGCTACTACGCGCTCCTCGCCATGACGATGAACGTCGCGCGCACGGCCCTGCCGGCGGGCGGGCCCGCGGCGCCTCCGCTGCCGCCGCTGGTGGGGCCGGCTTCGGCGCCGCTCGCGCGACCAGGCCTGAGCCAAGATCCCGCACCGCTTGTGGCGCCGGCCGCTTCGGTCTAACCGTCCTCCCCGTGCGGGCGCCCGACGTGCCGCCCGCCCATTCCCGAAAACCCGGCCGGACGAGAGCCATGGTCGCCCATACCCGCGCCGACTCGGCGCCCAAGCCCACCGACCCGGCCCTCGCCGGCGCCCGGATCCTCGTTGTCGAGGCGCGCTACTACGACGCGATCGCCGACGAACTCCTCGCCGGGGCCCGCGCGGCCATCGCGGCCGCCTCCGCGCAGGCGATCGTGGTGACCGTTCCGGGCGCCCTGGAGATCCCCGCCGCCGTGGCGATCCTGCTCGACGCCGAGCCATACGACGCGGTGGTGGCGCTGGGCTGCGTCATCCGCGGCGAGACCGGCCACTACGACATCGTCGCCGGCGAGAGCGCCCGGGCGCTCATGGACCTGTCGGTGCAGCGCCGCGTGCCCCTCGGCAACGGCATCCTCACGGTCGAGACCGAGGCGCAGGCCCTCGCCCGTGCCCGGGTCGCCGAGATGAACAAGGGCGGCGGTGCCGCCGAGGCTGCCCTCGGCGTGCTCGCTTTGAAGCGCGCCGCCGAAGCCGCGCGCACCCGATGACGGATACCCCCATGACCGGGACCACCGACACTCAGCCGGAGACGGGCGCCGAGCCCGCCGGCAAGCCCGCCAAGATCAGCCTGCGCAGCGGCGCCCGCCTCGCCGTGGTGCAGGCGCTCTACGAGATGGACATCTCCGGCAAGGGCGTCCTCGACGCGCTCGCCGAGTTCGAGGCCTTCTGGATCGGCCAGGAGGTCGACGGGATCGTCCATCCCCCGGCCGAGACCGCCTTCTTCCGCGACCTCCTGCGCGGCACGGTCGAGGAGCAGCGGGCCATCGACCCGAAGCTCGATCAGGCCCTCGCCCAGGGCTGGCCGCTGCGGCGCATCGAGATCGTGCTCCGGGCGATCCTGCGGGCGGGCGCCTACGAGCTGATGTTCCGCCGCGACGTGCCGGCGGCCGCGGCGATCTCGGAATATGTCGACGTGGCCCACAGCTTCTACACGGCCGACGAGCCCGGCCTCGTCAATGCCGTGCTCGACCGGCTCGCCCGGGAGGTCCGGCCGGGGGAGGTCGGGGCTCAGAAGGCGTCCGGCAAGCCGGGCTCGTCGAAGCCGCTTCCCGGTAAATCGTCCGTCGGCAAACCGTCCTCCGGAAAGCCATCCGCCGGAAAGCCGCCCGCCGGGAAGGCCTGAGCCTTGGCCGGGTCGGCCCGTGCTTCTGAGGAGGGGCTGATCGCCCGCTACTTCGCCCCCCTCGCGGGGCCGGGCGCCCACGGGCTGCGGGACGACGCCGCCACGCTGACGCCCACGCCGGGCCACGACCTCGTCCTCACCACCGATGCCGTGGTGGCGGGGATCCACTACTTCGCGGAGGATCCGCCGGCTTCGATCGCCCGGAAGGCCCTCGGCGTGAACCTCTCCGACATCGCCGCCAAGGGCGCGGTCCCGCGCGGCTTCCTGCTCACCCTGGCGCTCCCCGATGACTGGACGGAGGCTTGGCTCGACGGCTTCGCGGCGGGGCTCGGCGCGGCGGCGGCGGAGGCCGGCTGTCCGCTCCTCGGCGGCGACACGGTACGCTCCGGTGGCCCGGCGCTGATCTCGGTGAGCCTGTTCGGCGAGGTGCCGACCGGCGCCATCGTCCGCCGCACCACCGCGCGGGTCGGCGACCGGATCTGCGTCACCGGCACGATCGGCGACGCCGCCCTCGGCCTGCGGCTCCGCCTAGAGCCCACGGCGCCCTGGGTCGCCGGGCTGGACCCGGCGCTCCAGGCCGAACTCGCCGACCGCTACCTGCATCCGCGCCCGCGGCTCGCCGCGGCGCCGGCGGTCCGCCGCTACGCCTCGGCGGCCATGGACGTGTCCGACGGCCTCGCGGGCGATCTCGCCAAGATGCTGGGCACGGGTCGCGGCGCCCGGGTCGCGGCCGCCGCCCTGCCGCTCTCAGATGCCGCCCGGCGCGCCTGCGCGGCCGAGCCCGCGCTGATCGACGCG
This sequence comes from Methylobacterium sp. UNCCL125, assembly GCF_900116795.1. Classification (NCBI taxonomy): domain Bacteria; kingdom Pseudomonadati; phylum Pseudomonadota; class Alphaproteobacteria; order Hyphomicrobiales; family Methylobacteriaceae; genus Methylobacterium; species Methylobacterium sp. UNCCL125. The sequence goes on from NZ_FPBW01000021.1 coordinate 11,305, forward strand.
GTCCTGACCGGTGGCGACGATTACGAGATCCTCTGTACCGTTGCTCCGGAGAATGTCGCGGCCTTCCAGGCCGAGGCGGCCGCCGCCGGTCTCATCGTCTCGGCCATCGGCACCATCACATCAGGCGACGGCCCGCCGCGCTTCGAAATGCGCGATGGCGCCGAGCGCGTATTCGCGGCTGGGTCCTTCAGCCACTTCTGAGATCTGAGCCGGCCCGGATCGTGCGGCGCCGCGGCTGGCCGCGGCTCCGGCCGGATGCCCGATCTGACGACGGACCTCGTCGATCATGTCCGCCGCGACGACCGGAATCCAAGGGCTCACCGGATCCCGGCCCATGCCGGGCGTCCGGGAGAGGGCGTCCTGCAGCGCGGAGATCAGGTCATCCTGGATCGCCACCGGTTGCGCCGCGACCCGTTCGGCGATCAGGAAGCCGACTGCACCGCGCAACACCTCAAGCGTGGCCGCCAGCTTGGCGGCGTGGTCACTGCTCATCGCGAGCCCCGTCAAAGTACAACTAAAAATAGAATACCGGAGGGTTAAAAGAACGTTAATCGACCGCCGGCTCAGCCCGCGGCTGCGGCGATGCCCGGTTGCCATCGACCCCATGCCGCCGGGAAATGCAAAATAATGCGAAATCGTGCGCCTGCGAGGACCGCGCGCGCGGGCGCATGAGATCCGAGGCCTGAGCGTATTCTCCCACGCGGCGTTTGCGCTCACCGGCGAAGTTTGGCAATCAAGGTATTGTTCTGGGAAGGAAAGCCCCGAATCCGAGCACCGCGTCCCATGGCCGTCGTCCGGCGGTCAAGCTCGACAATCACAAGCCCACGCCAGGCACGATAATGACAAGGACGGTCGAATGATTCCCTTGCTTCTGATCATCGTGGGCGGGCTCTGCGCCGTCGCCTACGGCATCGTCACGATCCTCGACGTGATGCGGCGCGATGCCGGCACGCAGCGCATGCAGGAGATCGCCGCCGCCATCGCCGAGGGCGCGCAGGCCTATCTCCGGCGGCAATACACGACGATCGGCCTCGTCGGCGTCGTCCTGTTCGTCCTCCTCGCCGTCTTCCTCGGGATCAAGGTCGCGGTCGGCTTCCTGATCGGCGCCGTGCTGTCGGGGGCGGCGGGCTTCATCGGCATGAACGTCTCGGTCCGGGCCAATGTCCGCACGGCCCAGGCCGCCTCCACCTCGCTGGGCGGCGGCCTCGACGTCGCCTTCAAGTCGGGGGCGGTGACCGGCATGCTGGTGGCGGGCCTCGCGCTCCTTGGCGTCGTCCTCTACTACCTGTTCCTCACCCGCGGCGCCCATCTCGACCCGTCGAGCCGCGAGGTGATCGACGCGCTCGTCGCCCTGGGCTTCGGCGCCTCGCTGATCTCGATCTTCGCGCGCCTCGGCGGCGGCATCTTCACCAAGGGCGCCGATGTCGGCGGCGACCTCGTCGGCAAGGTCGAGGCCGGCATCCCGGAGGACGATCCGCGCAACCCCGCCACCATCGCCGACAATGTCGGCGACAATGTCGGCGACTGCGCCGGCATGGCGGCCGACCTGTTCGAGACCTACGCGGTGACGGTCGTCGCCACGATGGTGCTGGCCGCGATCTTCTTCTCCGGTCCCACGGGAAGCGGCCGCGACGTCCTCGAGCCGATGATGCTGTACCCGCTGGCCATCGGCTCGGCCTGCATCCTCACCTCCATCGCCGGCACCTACGCGGTGCGGCTCGGGGCCAACCAGTCGATCATGGGCGCCCTCTACAAGGGCCTGATCGCCGCGGGCGTTCTGTCGATCGGGGCGATCGCGGCGGTCAACATGACCCTGCTCGGGGGCTTCTCGACGACCTTCACCACCTCCACGGGCGTCACCTTCACGTCGGGCGGCCTGTTCGGATGCGCGGTGATCGGGCTCGCCATCACGGCGCTGATCGTGGTGATCACCGAGTACTACACGGGCACCAACTTCCGCCCGGTGAAGTCGATCGCCGACGCGTCGGTGACCGGCCATGGCACCAACGTGATCCAGGGGCTGGCGATCTCGCTGGAATCGACCGCGCTGCCGGCCATCGTGATCGTGGCCGGCATCATCAGCACCTACGCGCTCGCCGGCCTGTTCGGCATCGCCATCGCGGTCACCGCCATGCTGGCGCTGGCGGGCTTCATCGTGGCGCTCGACGCCTTCGGGCCGGTCACCGACAATGCCGGCGGCATCGCCGAGATGGCGGGCCTGCCCGCGGAGGTGCGCAAGTCCACGGACGCCCTCGACGCGGTCGGCAACACCACCAAGGCGGTGACCAAGGGCTACGCCATCGGCTCGGCGGGCCTCGGCGCGCTGGTTCTGTTCGCCGCCTACACGTCGGACCTGAACTACTTCATCGCCAATGCGAGCCCGACACAGTACCGCTTCTTCCAGGGCGTCAGCGTCGATTTCTCCCTGTCCAACCCCTACGTCGTGGTCGGCCTGCTGCTCGGCGGCCTGATCCCGTTCCTGTTCGCCGGCATCGCCATGACGGCGGTCGGGCGCGCGGCGGGCGCGGTGGTGGAGGAGGTCCGGCGCCAGTTCCGGGAGAAGCCCGGGATCATGCAGGGCACCGACCGGCCGGATTACGGACGGGCGGTGGACATGCTGACCCGCGCGGCGATCAAGGAGATGATCGTCCCCTCGCTCCTGCCGGTGCTGTCGCCGGTTGTGCTGTTCTTCGTGATCCAGCTGATCGCCGGAAAGAGCCAGGCCTTCGCCACGGTTGGGGCGAGCCTGCTCGGCGTGATCCTCACCGGACTCTACGTGGCGATCTCGATGACGTCGGGCGGCGGCGCCTGGGACAACGCCAAGAAGTACATCGAGGACGGCCACCACGGCGGCAAGGGCTCCGAGGCCCACAAGGCGGCGGTGACCGGCGACACGGTGGGCGACCCCTACAAGGACACCGCCGGTCCGGCGGTGAACCCGGCGATCAAGATCACCAACATCATCGCCCTGCTGCTGCTCGCGGTGCTGGCACACAGCTGATCGATGGATGGCCGAACCGAAGGTCGGCTTTCCGACCTCTCGGTTCCGCTTGCGGGCCATCTGAGGGATCACCGGCCGCACCGGATCCGGGCGGCCGTCTGCAGCCGATCCGCTTCCGGCCCGCACGGAGCCGGGCGGATCCTGCGGATGCCTCATCGCCGATCCGACAGGGCGAGGGGCACGGGCACCCGATCGGGCGGTGCCGGGGTTTGACTCTCGGACCGTCGCGGTCGGCGCGGCGACCTGCAGGACGCTGCGCCGACCGTGAACGACCGCGGCAATCCGTCATGTCGAGACCTCGCGTCCGCCGGCCATCATTTTAGCGGGAAGTGTTCACTCTTGAACGGACGCGGCGGCCAAGCTGGGCTATGCCGGCTCGTAGCGCCAGCCTGCCGCGACCGATGCCGCCGAACTCACCGTCCCCGCTGGAGCGGAACCTCCTGCTCCGCTCGCTGCCACCCGTCGAACGGTCGAGGCTTCTCCCCCATGCGGAGGTGGTCACACTGGTGCGCGGCGACGTCCTGTTCGAGCCGGGGGACGAGGTCACCGCGATGATCTTCCCGCTCGACGGGACGGTGGTCTCCCTGATCGTGCCGCTGGAGGAGGGCCGCACCATCGAGACCGCGACCGTCGGTCGTGAGGGGGCGCTCGGCGGCGTCGTGAGCCAGGGCTACCTCCCGGCCTTCAACCGCGCCGTCGTTCAGATGGGCGGGGCGGCGGTGCGGCTGGACGCGGCGCGGATGCAGGCGGCCAAGCGCACCTCGCTGCCGATCCGCAACGCCCTCGTGCGCTACGCCGACTGCCTCCTCGCGCAGGTGGTCCAGTCCGTCGCCTGCAATGCCGCCCATCCCATCGAACAGCGGTGCGCGCGCTGGGTGCTCGCCCTGCACGACCGGCTCGCCACCGACGTCCTGCCGGTCACCCAGGACATGCTGGCGGAGATGCTCGGGGTGCGCCGGACCTATCTCAGCGGCATCCTCAACCGGCTCCAGGCCCAGGGGCTCATCGAGATGGGCCGGGCCAGGATCACGGTCCGCGACCGGCCGGCTCTGCAGGCGGCGTCCTGCGAATGCCATCGCCGGGTGCAGGAGCACTTCGCCCTCGTCCTCGGCGCGACCTTCACGCCGGCCGGAACCCTCGTCGCGCTCGACCCCGACGGCGCGCCCGATCCCCTGGCGACGCACGGGGCCATTTCCGCATGACCGTGATCGACATGGAAGGCGTCGAGCATCTCATCGCCGCCGACCTGCGTCTCGCCGCGCTCAAGGCCTACGGCATCCTCGACACCCCGCCCGAGGCCGCCTTCGACGGCATCGTGCGGCTGGCGACCCGGCTGTGCCTGACCCCGGTCGCCCTCGTCAGCTTCGTGGCCGCCGACCGCCAGTGGTTCAAGGCACGGATCGGTTTTCCTTCGTGCGAGACCGACCTCGAGCGCTCGGTCTGCAAGTACGCGCTGGCCGAGCCGGACCTGCTGATCGTGCCCGACCTCGCGGCCGACCCGCGCACGGCCGACAACCCCCTCGTCACTGGGGAGCCGTTCATCCGGTTCTACGCCGGGGCGCCCCTGCGCGCGCCCGACGGGCAGGTGCTCGGCTCGCTCTGCGTCATCGACACCGTGCCCCGGCCCCAGGGGCTGACCCCTGAGCAGCAGGAGGACCTGCGCATCCTGGCGGCCCAGGTCGTCACCCAGCTGCAGATGCGCCGGGCCGTGGACGAACGCGATCAGGTCCTTGCGTTCCAGGCCGCCGAGCTGCGGCGGGCGCACCGGCTCGACGTCATCGCCACCGCCTCCACGGCCCTGCTCACCGCCGACGACCCCTCCGCGGTCCTCGAACCCATTCTGAGGGACGGGGCCGACGCCCTCGGGTTCGACCGGGCCTGCCTCTACGACGTAACGCCGGACCGGCAGCACCTGCGCCTGACCCACGCGGTCAACATCTCTCCGGACGGGCGCGAGCGCCTGAAGCGCCTGCCGTTCGGGACTCCGCTCTGCGGCATCGTCGCGGAGACCCGTCAGCCCCTGATCCTCAGCGGGTTACAGGCCAGTCTCGATCCGCGATGGGAGGTGGCCCGCGGCAACGGCCTCGACGCCTATGCCGGGTTCCCCATCGTCAGCCGGGGCGAACTCTGCGCGGTCATCGCCTTCGCCTCGACGCGGGTGGCCGCCTTCGACCGCGAGACCGTGGCGTTCTTCGAGACGCTCGCCCGCCTGATGGCGGCGGTCCACGAGCGCCTCGACGGCGAGGACGCCCTCGCCGAGAGCCGGGCCTACTGGCGCAGCCTGTTCGAGCGGCTGTGCGAGGGCTTCATCGTCGGCGAGGTCATCCGCGAGGCCGGACAGGTGACCGACTGGCGCTACGTCGAGGTCAACCGTGCCTGGGGCGACCTCGTCGGCATCGACGTGAACCAGGTTGCCGGCCGGACCATCCGCGAGGTCTTCCCCGGTATCGAGGACGCCTGGGTCAATGAGTTCGCACAGGTGGTGGAGAGCGCGGAACCGCGCGAGTTCCTGCGGCGGGTCGGGACGCTCGACCGCTGGTACGAGGGCCGCGCCTTCGCCATCGGCGCCGACCGCTTCGCCGTCACCTTCCTCGAAGTCACCGACCGGGTCCAGGCCGAGGCGCGACGTACGGCCCTGCTGAGCCTCGGCGACCGGTTCCGCGACCTGACAGAGGCCCCGGAGATGATCCAGGCCGCCGCCGAGATCGTCGGCACGACCCTCGGCGTCACGCGGGCCGGCTATGGCCATATCGACGGCGACGTCGAATTCGTCGACATCGAGGAGGGCTGGACCGCACCGGGCGTCGCCAGCATCGCCGGGCGGCACCGCTACGCCGATTTCGGCGACATCCGCGAGCACCTTCGGCGCGGCGAGCCGCTGGTCATCGAGGACGTGCGAACCGATCCGAGAACGTCCTCGGATCCCCGGCTGATGCTCGACGTCGGCATCGGCGCGCTCGTGAACATGCCGGTTCGCGAGCGGGGACGCACGGTGGCGGTGTTCATCGTGCAGGACGACAAGCCCCGCCGATGGTCGCCGGAAACCCTGGCCTTCGTGCGCAACGTCGCCGAGCGTCTGGAGTCGGGCGTCGCCCGGCTCGAGGCCGAGGAGCAGCAGCGCATCCTCAACGAGGAGATCTCGCATCGCCTGAAGAACATGCTCGCGATGGTGCTGTCGATCGCCACGCAGACCCTTCGCGGTGTCCCCGACCGCGCTCCTGTGGAAGCCTTCGAGCGGCGCATCCACGCGCTGTCGACCGCCCACAACGTGCTCCTCCACAAGACATGGACGAGCGCCCCGGTCCGCGAGGTCGTCCATGCGGTCCTCGGCGCCGCGGGGCATGGCGACCGCATCACGGTCACGGGCCCCGATTTCGATCTCGGGCCGCGCGCGACGCTCTCGGTCTCGCTCCTGCTGCACGAACTGGCGACCAATGCCGCCAAATACGGGGCCTTGTCGGTCCCCGACGGGCGGGTCGCCGTGACGTGGCGCCTGGATGAGGGCATCGGGGAGCGTGAGGTCGTGCTCGACTGGGTCGAGCGGGGCGGCCCGCCACCTGTGGCCCCCGCGCACTCCAAGCGCGCCGGGTTCGGCTCGCGCCTCATTCGTTTGGGATTGGCCGGATCCGGCGGCGTCGACCTTCGTTACCCTTCCTCTGGCTTCGAAGCGACGCTGCGTGCGCTGCTCGTCCAATTGCAGCATGGATAAGGAGCGAGCCGTGGCTGCAGGGACTGCGAGGCGGAATGCCATCCTCGTCATCGAGGATGAGCCGGTCATGCGCCTCATGGCTGTCGACCTCGTCGAGGAGGCGGGGTTCGAGGCCCTGGAAGCGTTCGACGCCGAGGAAGCGGTGCGCCTAATGGAGGCGCGGCCCGACATCGTCCTCGTCTTCTCCGACATCGACCTCGGCATCGGCATGGCGGGTCTGGACCTCGCCCATGCGATCCGAGACCGTTGGCCGCCGGTCGAGATCATCATGACCTCGGGGAAGATTCAGCCCGAACCCGGGGATCTGCCAGAGCGCGGGCGCTTCTTCGAGAAGCCCTACCGCCGCGACGAGGTCGCCGCGGCGATGCGCGAACTCGCAGCCTGACCGGACGTCGGGGCGATCGGCCGAGCCGGATCCTGCCTCTCCGGCATCGGCCGCGCGGCCCGGCATGGAGACCGACACCCAGGCCGGACCGGACGACCCGAAGCCGCATGGCCGGCGTCGACTCCGGATATCCGGAGACGCGCGGCGACGACACGGGCGCATCGGCGCCGACCCGGCGACCGACGGCGGCATCGGTGAGCGCCTTCTCGTCGACCGGCCCGAACGGTGACCGCGGACCGCACGGTGCGGATCAGTCGACAGGGCCGGGTTCCGAGCGAGCCCGGCTGTTCACCATTCACCGTGTGCGCCCCCGCACGCGCCTGTCAGCCCTGCTGCGCTGCACCTTGGCATCGCGGCGGCGCAGCGCCACCTCGGCGCGGGAATAAAACCGGACGCGGCCTGCGCCGCACCACAACGAGGTACCTCATGCCGTCCCTGCTCGACCCGATCCGTATCGGCGCCATCGAGGCGAAGAACCGGATCTTCATGGCGCCCCTGACGCGCGGCCGCGGCACCCGCGAGCACGTGCCGACCCCGATCATGGCCGAGTATTACGCCCAGCGCGCCGGCGCGGGCCTGATCCTCACCGAGGCCACCGGCATCAGCCAGGAGGGTCTCGGCTGGCCCTACGCGCCGGGGATCTGGTCCGACGCCCAGGTCGACGCGTGGCGGCCGATCGTGAAGGCCGTGCACGACAAGGGCGGCAAGATCGTCTGCCAGATCTGGCATATGGGGCGGCTGGTCCACCCGGACTTCCTGGGCGGCGAGAAGCCGATCTCGGCCTCTGCCACGACGGCGCCCGACCAGGCGCACACGTATTCCGGCAAGAAGCCCTATGCCGAGGCGCGCCCGCTGGAGGTCTCGGAAGTGCCGCGCCTGCTCGCCGATTACGAGCGGGCCACCGCCAATGCCCTGGCGGCCGGCTTCGACGGCGTGCAGATCCACGCCGCGAACGGCTACCTGATCGACGAATTCCTCCGTGACGGCACCAACCACCGCACCGACCAGTACGGCGGCTCCATCGAGAACCGCGTGCGGCTGCTGCGCGAGGTGACCGAGGCTGTGGCGAAGGTGGCCGGGCCGGAGCGCACCGGCGTGCGGCTCTCGCCCAACGGCGCGATCCAGGGCTGCAACGATTCCGATCCGGAGCCGCTGTTCGTGGCCGCCGCCCAGGCGCTCGCCGATGTCGGGATCGCTTTCCTGGAGATGCGCGAGCCGGGGCCGAACGGCACCTTCGGCAAGGCCGACCACCCGCCGATCGCCCCGGCGATGCGGCGCGTGTTCCGCAACCCCATGATCCTGAACGCCGATTACGACGGCATCAGCGGCCAGAAGGTTCTGGATGCCGGCGAGGCCGACGCCATCGCGTTCGGCCGGACCTTCATCGCCAATCCGGACCTCGTCGAGCGGATCGCCCAGAAGGCGCCGCTCAACAAGGACGACGCCGCGACGTGGTACAGCCAGGGGCCCGAGGGCTACATCGACTACCCGACCCTGACGAAGTCCCGCGCCGCCTGACGCGCCCCGGCCAGCATCGTCTGCCGGGCCCCGGCGGGCACGGCAGGAAAGCGCGGCGGTCCCTAGGCAGGGGGCCGCTGCGCGCCTATGTGAGGGCAGGACCATGGATGTGCCTGCACCTCACGCGCTCGCGGAAGCCGGACCGACCGATGGACGCTGGAGCGCCGCGGATCGGATCGCGGAACTTCGTGATCTCGCGATCCTCGATTCGGAGCCGGAGCCGCTCTACGACGATCTCGTGCGGGTCGCAGCCTATGTCTGCCGCGCGCCGGTCGCCCTCGTCAGCCTGGTGGATGCCGAGCGGCAGTGGTTCAAGTCGGAGGTGGGCCTCGGCAAGCGCGAACTGCCGATCAACTGCTCGGTCTGTGCCCATACGATCGAGGCGGGCGATCTTCTCGTCATCCCGGATCTGACCACCGACCCGCGGACCACTGAGAACCCCCTCGTGACCGGGGCGCCGGCCTTCCGCTTCTATGCGGGCGCGGTGATCCGCGGCAATCATGGCATTCCGATCGGTGCCCTGTGCGTGCTGGACCGGGCCCCGCGGCCGGACGGCCTCGATTCCGAGCAGACCGCGACCCTGCTGGCGTTGGCACGTCAGATCTCGAGCCTGCTGGAGCATCGCCGGACGCTGGCGCGGGTCGCCGCCCGCGAGGCGGAGATCGCCGCGAGCGAGCGCCGCTTCCGCGTGATGACCTCCGCCATGCCCCAGATGGTCTGGACCACCCGGCCGGACGGGTTCCACGATTATTACAACGACCGCTGGTACGAGTTCACCGGCGTGCCCTACGGCTCCACCGACGGCGAGGGCTGGAACGGGGTGTTCCACCCCGAGGACCAAGAGCGGGCCTGGGCGCGGTGGCGCCACTGCCTCAGGACGGGCGAGCCCTACGAGATCGAGTACCGCCTGCGCCACCACAACGGCGATTACCGCTGGACGCTCGGGCGCGCCATGCCGATCCGGGACGCCGAGGGGCGGATCGAGCGCTGGTTCGGGACCTGTACCGATATCGACGACCTGAAGCGTGCCGAGGCCGAAGCCCGCAAGCTCGCCGTGATCGTCGAGACCTCCAAGGATTTCATCGGGCTCTGCACCCTCGAGGGCGAGATCACCCATCTCAACGAGGCCGCCCTGGCCCTGGTCGGCCTGCCCAACCTCGCCGCCGCCCGGGCGTGCACGGTGTCTGACTTCTTCACCGACGACAGCCGCCGGATCCTGGCCGAGACCGTCATGCCGGCGGTGCGCCGGGACGGGTTCTGGGAGGGCGAGCTGGCCTTCCGGCACTTCGTCACCGGCGAGCCGTTGGCGGTGCTCTACAACATCTTCCCGGTGCGCGATCCGATGGGGACCGAGGTGGGATACGCCACCGTCACCCGCGACCTGCGCGAGGCGAAGCGCGCCGAGGAGGCGCGGGACCTTCTGATCCGCGAGCTGTCGCACCGGATCAAGAACATCTTCGCGGTGGTCGGCGGCCTCGCCGCGCTGACCGCCCGGAGCGATCCTGCGGCCAAGCCGTTCGTGGCGGCGTTCCGCGAGCGACTGGGCGCCCTGGCCCGGGCCCACGAATATGTTCGCCCCCATTCCCCCGACAGCGCCCCGCCGGTGGCCGGTCAGACGGTGCTCGGGCTGATGCGCCTGATCATGGCCGCCTACGAGGAGAACGGACGCGCGCGCGTGGTGATCACCGGGGACGATGCCGAGATCGGCGAGCGCACCGCCACCGCCCTCGCGCTGATCATGCACGAGCAGGCGACCAACGCGGTCAAGTACGGGGGGCTCTCGACGCGGGAGGGCGGCGTCTCGCTGAGCGGGGCCCGGGAGGCAGGCCGCTATACGCTGACATGGCGCGAGGAGGGCGGCCCCCAGGTTGCCGGCGCGCCGCTCCGGAAGGGGTTCGGCACCGTTCTGGCCGAGCGCAGCGTCGCCGGCCAGCTCGACGGCGTGCTGGAGCACGACTGGGCGCCGGGCGGTCTCCTGATGCGGCTCTGTGTCCCGCTCGAGAACCTGCGGACCTGACATGACCCGGCCGCCGGCCGCTCCACGGCCGCGTCTCGTCGTCCTCGATTTCGACGGTACCCTGGCCGACAGCTTCCCGTGGTTCTGTTCGGTTCTGAACGGGGTCGCCGACCGCTACCGCTTCCGCCGGGTCGAGGCCCATGAGGTCGAGGGTCTGCGGCTCCTGGGCGCCCGGGCGATCGTGGCCCATCTCGGCATCCCGCGCTGGAAGCTGCCGCTCATCGCCCGCCACATGCACAGGCTGGCCGCGCGCGACGCCGGGCAGATCGCCCTGTTTCCCGGCGTTCCGGCGATGCTGGCCGCGGTCGCGGAGGCGGGCGTGCCGCTGGCGATCCTGTCGTCGAACCGCGCCGACACGGTGCGGCGGGTGCTCGGACCGGACAATGCCGACCGCATCGGCACCTATGCCTGCGGGGCCTCGGTCTTCGGGAAGGCGCGTCGGCTGCGGACGCTGCTCGCACGGACCGGCGTGGCGCCCGACCGGGCTCTCTGCATCGGCGACGAGATCCGCGACCTCGAGGCGGCGCGCGCCCTGGGCTGTCCCTTCGGCGCCGTGGCCTGGGGCTATACCGATTCCGGGGCTCTCGCGGCCCTCGGCCCCGAGCACCTGTTCTCGGAGCCGGCGGAGATCGCCCGCCTCGTGGCGGGCGATGCCGATCACATGCCGCGATTAGCGCCTGGCACGACGCTGGTGCCGCTGCCGCTGCCGAACGGCTCGTAGCGGGTCAGGCCGCGGAACAGCTGGCTGAGGAAGGCGCGGTCGGCGCCGCTCGTCGGCGTCGTGCGTTCGATGAAGTCGAAGATCCGGCCGTCCTGGAGGCCGTAGAGCGCCACCCGCTCGACCTTGAAGGCGGGCGAGAAATAGACCGCCGTCACCTTCTGGTCCTCGACCTGCTCACCTAGGAACATGATCGTCCGGCGGGTGTTCTGCGAGATGTAGTACCAGGACTTGTTGCCCACGGTGGACACCGTCGACGGCGTGCCGAGGATCTGCAGGACCTGCTCGGGGCTCATGCCGGGCTTGATCGTGGCGAGTGCCGCCTGGTCGACCTGATAGCCGTGACGCAGCTCCTCGCCGATGCAGCCGGACAGGCCGGTTCCCGCAAGGCCGAGCAGGGCGAGGCGCGCGAAGGACTGGACGAGACGGCGCCGCATCGGGCCCCCAGAGAGCGTGTTGACGGACGGGGCGCAACCGTCGTCGCCGACACGGGGCTCCGACGGCGCTTGCGCCCTGGGCGTGGGTTGCCGTACCGCGGGGTTATGGCTTTGACAAGGCAAGCTTGGCCACAGATGGCCGGGGTTCGGCACCGATGATCGCCGGGTTGTTCCGGCGCGCGAGCGCGCGGCGCCGCGCCGTCGAGGGGCTGCACGTGGCCTTGAGCATGGCCGCGCGCCGGCCGGGCCTCTACACGCGCCTCGGCGTGCCCGATACCGTGGAGGGCCGGTTCGAGGCCCTTTGCCTGCACGCGATCCTGGTCCTGCGCCGGCTGAACCGGCTGCCGGCGCCGGCGTCCGAGGTGGCCCAGGATCTCGTGAATTCGGTCTTCACCCAGCTCGACGCCTCGCTGCGCGAACTCGGTGTCGGCGACATGGGCGTGTCCAAGCGGATGAAGAAGCTCGGCGCCGCCTTTTACGGCCGGGCCGAGGGCTACGATGCCGCCCTGGAGGCCGGCGACGCGGCGGCGCTGCGCGCCGTTCTCGTCCGCAACGTGCTGGGCGGCGAGGGTGACGGGCGCGGTCTTGCCGCCTACGTGCAGTCCGCCGACGCCGCCCTCGCCGGCGCCGATCTGGACGGGCTGCTCGGGGCTGGGCCGCCCTTCCCGGAGCCGGACGGCTTCGCGCCGGCATCGGTCCACGCTGGAGATGGAGGAAATTCATGACCCGCCACGCCGGCCAGGAGGGCTTTCCCCTCGCGCGCTGGGTCAATGTCGAGCGCCTGCCCCAGGGGCGCGGCGCCGTCACCGTGGAGGCGAGCCCGGCCGAATGCGCGGCGCTCGCCGCCGATTTCGGCATCCCCGGGATCCGCGATCTGGTCGGGCGCTTCGCCATCGAGGGGCCGACCAGCCGGCTCACCGTGACCGGCGCGGTGGAAGCCCTGGTGACGCAGGTCTGCACCGTGAGCCTCGAACCCTTCGAGGCGCCGGTCCATGAACCGGTCGAGGTGGTGTTCACCGATACCGACCGGCTCGCCGGCACCGAGGCCGAGGAGGCCGACATCCCCGACCCGCTGGTCGGCGGCCGCATCGATTTCGGGGCGCTCACCGCCGAGTTCCTGGCGCTCGGCCTCGATCCCTATCCGCGCAAGCCCGGCATCACCTTCGAGCCGGTGGTGGCGGGCGACGATGCGGGGCCCCTCGACGGCCTGCGCAAGCTCCGCGACGGCGGAGCCTGAGGCCGTCGGCGACCGCCCGGAAGCCCGCGCCGCCCGATTTCATTTGCCCGCCGGGCCGGTATCGCTATGGTCCGCCGCGCCCGGCGGGCCCCGTCCCGCCGACGTCTGAACCCTTTCCCGCCGAGACCCGCGACCCGCTACCGACATGTCCCAACGCGTGTGCATCTCGCTCGACGCCATGGGTGGCGACCACGGGCCCACCACGGTCGTGCCCGGCGCGGCCCTGGCCCGGGAGCGTCATCCCGGCACCACCTTCCTGATGTTCGGCGACGAGGCCGTGATCGCGCCGCTGGTCGCCAAGGAGCCCCGGCTCAAGGATTGCGTCGAGATCCGCCACACCAGCGTGGCCGTGGCCATGGACGACAAGCCCAGCCAGGCGGTGCGCCAGGGCCGGGGCAAATCGTCCATGTGGCAGGCGATCCAGGCGGTGCGCGACGGGCAGGCCGATGCCTGCGTGTCGGCCGGCAACACCGGCGCCCTGATGGCGATGTCGAAGATCTGCCTGAAGACCATGTCGGGCATCGAGCGTCCGGCCATCGCCTGCCTGTGGCCGACCGTGCGCGGCGAGAGCGTCGTGCTCGACGTCGGCGCCACCATCGGCACGGATGCCGAGCACCTCGTCGAGATGGCCGTGATGGGCTCCGCCATGGCCCGGATCGTGTTCGACCTCGACCGGCCCACCGTCGGCCTGCTCAATGTCGGCACCGAGGAGATGAAGGGCAACGAGGCGGTCAAGGAGGCCGCCCGGATCCTGCGCGAGATGGAGAGCCCCGGCCTCACCTATCACGGCTTCGTCGAAGGCACCGATCTCGGGCGCGGCACCGTCGACGTGGTGGTGACCGAGGGGTTCACCGGCAACATCGCCCTCAAGACCGCCGAGGGCACCGCCAAGCAGATCGGCACGTATCTCCGCGCCGCCATGACCCGGACGCTGGCCGCCAAGATCGGCGCCCTGTTCGCCCGGCAGGCCTTCAAGGCCCTCAAGGACAAGATGAACCCAAGCCGGGCCAATGGCGGGGTGTTCCTCGGCCTCGAAGGCATCGTCATCAAGAGCCACGGTTCGGAGAATGCGCAGGGCTTCGCCGCGGCGATCGATCTGGCGCACGACATGGCGCGCCATGACATGATCCGCACGATCCGCGAGATGCTCGACCAGACCGCGGCGCTGGCGCCGGCGTGACGCCGGTGCCGGACTGAGCCCCCGTCGACGGATGGGATGGAAATCGGACGGCTGCGGCTTCACAACTGGAAATTGTGAATCTGGCGTCGTCCGGGAAGGACAATGATGGCAACCCTCCGCACTGACCCCGAGCCGCACCGGCGCGCGCCCCCTCTGCGCTCGGTGGTGGTGGGGACCGGATCGAGCCTGCCCGCACGGGTGGTGACGAATGCCGATCTGGCCGAGCAGATGGACACCTCCGACGCGTGGATCGTCCAGCGGACCGGGATCCGCCAGCGGCACATCGCGGCCGCCGACGAGACCACCTCGGTCCTCGGCGCGCGCGCGGCCCGGGCCGCCCTGGAGGATGCCGGCCTGACCGCCGACGACATCGACCTCGTGATCTGCGCCACCTCGACGCCGGACCACACCTTTCCGGCGACCGCGACCCAGATCCAGGCGGCGCTGGGCATCCATCAGGGCGCGGCCTTCGACCTGCAGGCGGTCTGCGCCGGCTTCGTCTTCGCGGTCTCGACCGCCGACAAGTTCCTGACCACGGGCGCGGCCCGCCGCGCGCTGGTGGTCGGCGCCGAGACCTTCTCGCGGATTGTCGACTGGGAGGACCGCACCACCTGCGTGCTGTTCGGCGACGGGGCCGGCGCCATCGTGCTGGAGGCGCAGGACGAGGCCGGGGACCGCGGCGTGCTCAGCGCGAGCCTGCGGTCGGACGGGCGCCACCGGGAAAAGCTCTATGTCGACGGCGGTCCGGGTTCCACCGGCACGACCGGCCACCTGCGCATGGAGGGCCGCGACGTGTTCCGGTTCGCCGTGGGGCAGGTCACCGACGTCATCGTCGAGGCTTTCGCGCAGGCGGGCGTCACCGCGGAGGAGCTCGACTGGTTCGTGCCGCATCAGGCCAATCGCCGGATCATCGAGGCCTCGGCCGACAAGATCGGAATCGCCCGGGAGAAGATCGTGCTGACGGTGGACCGCCACGGCAACACGTCGGCGGCCTCGATTCCCCTGGCCCTCGACGTGGCGCGGCGGGACGGTCGCATCCAGGCGGGCGACCTCGTGATGATCGAGGCGATCGGCGGCGGGTTCAGCTGGGGTGCGGCGCTGATCCGCTGGTGAGGCTTCGGGCGGGCGCCTGAAACGATTCGCGGCCCCGCTGCGGTTGACCGGGGGCGGAGCGCCGATTAGCGTGCCGGATCATAGGGATACGCCTTCAGCGTTTGGTGTGGCCGCGCGTGCCGCACCATGCGTCATGGGGCGAAGGATGCGGGCGAGGGGACACGGCATGGCAGGCAAGACGGTGACGCGCGCCGACTTGAGCGAGGCCGTCTACCATCAGGTGGGCCTGTCGCGGACCGAGTCGGCCGCCCTCGTCGAGACCGTGCTGTCGGAGATCTGCAGCTGCCTGGCGAGCGGCGAGACGGTGAAGCTGTCCTCGTTCGGCTCCTTCGTGGTGCGCAGCAAGGGCAAGCGCGTCGGCCGCAACCCCAAGACCGGGGTCGAGGTCGCGATCGAGCCGCGGCAGGTGATGGTGTTCAAGCCGTCCAACGTGCTCAAGGCCAAGATCAACGGCCTGAATGGCACGGGCGTTCACGACGACGATTGAGCGGGTCCGCGTGCGGGTTCGCCTCCTGCGGGGCCTGCGCCCCGGAACGGGCTGCGATTCATCCTGCCCCGCCCTTGTGCCGGATGCCCGCAAGGTCGCGGACGGTGATCCGGAGCCCGGCACACGACGCACCGCACAAGCGGCACCCGCTCCAAACGCCGCCGGATTCCTCAGCCTCTCAGGCTTGAGTGCGACCCTGCGACCGGTCAAGATCGGGGCGTTCCGAGCCCATTCGCAAGACACCCATGCCGCCAGCCCTCGCCGCCGCACAGACCGACGAACCGCCGACCGGGATCGGCGAGAAAAGCGCCCATGCGTTCCGGACGATCAGCGAGGTGGCCGAGGAACTCGACGTGCCCCAGCACGTGCTGCGGTTCTGGGAGACCCGCTTTGGCCAGATCCGTCCCGTGAAGCGGGCGGGTGGACGGCGCTATTATCGGCCCCAGGATGTCGAGCTGGTGGCGGGCATCCGGCATCTCCTGCACGTGCAGCGCTACACCATCGCGGGGGCGCAGCGGGTCCTCAAGGAGAACGGCGTCCGCTTCGTGCAGGCGGTCGGCCGCGGCGAGGCCGTGGCGGCCGAACCCCTGATTCAGGAGGTCGAGACGGAGGCGGGCGCCCGGTCCGGCACTCTCGGAGCCTCCGACCGGGCGTCCCTGGCCGAAGCCCTGGAGGAATTGCGGGCCTGCCGCGCCCTGCTCGATGGCCTGCGCAAGATGCCCGACCTGGAGGCCTGACCGGCCCAGCCTGACCGTGTCGGCACGACCGCGCGATCCGACACGCGGCCAGCGAACTTTCCGGCGACAACCTGCGTTGTCGCCCGCATGGCCGCGCCCAAACCCAAGTTGACGCCCAGCCAGGAACTGATGGCCCGCATCATGCGGATCGTCCGCACATGCCCGGACGCGGCGTCCGAAGTCCTGGAACTGATGTTCCTCGTCAGCCAGATCGAGGCGGCTACCGGCGTCGACCGCGAGTACCGCGACGCCAAGCGCGTGATCAGCCGCCTGCGCAATCCGCTCTGGGAGATGGGTCCCACCGACCGGGAGAAACTCCTCGCGGCCGCCGAGACGATTCGCCGGGTCTGCCGTCTGGCCGAGGATGAGATTCCCCCCGCTCCGCTTGCCGATGCCGGGGAGCGCGCGCGGGTCGAAGGGCGGCTCGCCGCCGCCCTGGCCGGCGAATTCGATGCCGCGCAGATCGCCCGCATCACCGGTATCGTCGCGGCGGCGCTCCAGAATTAAGGGGCCGTCCGGGCCCTCGACGCCCGTGCGCGGCGTCCCCACATGGTCTCCACCGAGGAACGGGGCATCCGGACGCGCGTCCGGAGACAGGTCCCGGCTCGGCACTGGAGAGACGCTTCCATGATTGCCCTTCGTCCGCTCGCCGCGCTGCTCGTCGGGAGCATGGCCCTCGCCGGCCCGGCGCTGGCCCAGGCGCCCGCCAGCCGAACCAAGACCGTGGCGCCCGGCAAGACCGTGCGCATCGAGATCGCGCCGAACCTCAAGAAGGATTGTTCTCCTGGGCCGATGCCCGAGTTCAAGGTCTCCGGGCCGCCCAAGAACGGCTCGGTGATCACCAAGGTCGGCAAGCTGAAGACACCGGCGAGCTATCGCTGTCCCAACAAGGAGGCGGCCGTCCAGGCGCTGTTCTACCAGCCCAACTCCGGTTTCACCGGAACCGACGAAGTGACGTTCGAGGTCAAGAGCTCCGACGGTCAAGTGCAGACGCAGACCGTCAAGATTACGGTCGCGGCGTCCGGTGCCAAATCGGGAGACGATGGCAAGAAAGAGGGCACGGATTTGTGAGCCTGGGCCCGCTTAGGCGGTATCTGCCCAGTTCAGCGGCTCGTGCAGCCGTTCGGGGGCCGCACGGAGTCTCATCTGTGCGGCCTTCAGCGCTCGGGAGTGTTGCAAGCAATCGACATGCCGGGCGCCACGCTCGCCGCACTGCGACAAAAGCGGGCCTGTCGGTTGCATCCAAGCCGAGACAGGATGAAGCTGTCACGGTCTGAGAGGGTTATCGAATGCCCATGCATGCGACGAACGACCTTTTCCAGAGCTTCGCCCGAGGGTACGAGGCCCGCCGCGACACGGAGATGACGCTCTCCGAGTACCTGGAGGCCTGTCGCGACGAGCCCCTGATGTACGCCTCGGCCGCAGAGCGCATCCTCGCGGCGATCGGCGAACCCGAATTCGTGGACACCGCCAAGGATTCGCGCCTCGGCCGGATCTTCATGAACCGGACGATCCGGACCTACCCGGCCTTCCGGGAGTTCTACGGCATGGAGGAGACGATCGAGCGGATCGTCTCGTTCTTCCGCCACGCCGCGCAGGGGTTGGAGGAGCGCAAGCAGATCCTCTACCTGCTGGGCCCGGTGGGCGGCGGTAAGTCGTCGCTGGCCGAGCGGCTGAAGCTCCTGATGGAGGTTCATCCCGTCTACGTCCTCAAGGCCGGGGACGAGGTCTCGCCGGTCTTCGAGAGCCCGCTGGGCCTGTTCGATCCCGAGACGATGGGCGAGGAGATCCAGCGCCGTTACGGCATCCCGCGCCGGCGGCTGACCGGCCTGATGAGCCCCTGGGCGCTCAAGCGCCTCGACGAGTTCAACGGCGACATCTCGCGCTTCAAGGTGATCAAGGTCCGGCCCTCCCGGCTGCGCCAGATCGCCATCGCCAAGACCGAGCCGGGGGACGAGAACAACCAGGACATCTCCTCGCTGGTCGGCAAGGTCGACATCCGGCGCCTGGAGACCCTGTCGCAGGCGGATCCAGACGCCTACTCGTATTCGGGCGGCCTGAACCGCGCGAACCAGGGCATCCTCGAGTTCGTCGAGATGTTCAAGGCGCCGATCAAGATGCTGCACCCGCTGCTCACGGCGACGCAGGAGGGCAACTACGTCGGCACCGAGAATATCGGCGCGATCCCGTTCACCGGCGTGATCCTGGCCCACTCGAACGAGGCCGAGTGGCAGACCTTCAAGACCAACAAGAACAACGAGGCCTTCATCGACCGGATCTACGTGATCAAGGTCCCGTACTGCCTGCGCGTCACCGAGGAGCAGCGGATCTACGAGAAGCTGATCTCCAGCTCGGAACTCTCGGACGCCGCCTGCGCCCCCGGCACGCTGGAGATGCTGGCGCGCTTCTCGGTCCTGTCCCGCTTGCGCGAGCACGCCAATTCCAACGTCTTCTCGAAGATGCGGGTCTACGACGGCGAGTCCCTGCGCGAGGTCGATCCCCGCGCCCGCTCGATGCAGGAATACAAGGATACGGCCGGCGTCGACGAGGGCATGGACGGAATCTCCACCCGCTTCGCCTTCAAGGTCCTGGCCGCGACCTTCAACCACGACACCACCGAGGTCTCGGCCGATCCGGTGCATCTGATGTACGTGCTGGAGCAGTCGCTCAAGCGCGAGCAGCTGCCGCCCGAGACCGAGAAGAAGTACCTGGAATTCATCAAGACCGAGCTGGCCCCGCGCTATGCGGAGTTCATCGGGCACGAGATCCAGAAGGCCTATCTCGAATCGTACCACGATTACGGGCAGAACCTGTTCGACCGGTATATCGACTATGCCGACGCCTGGATCGAAGACCAGGACTTCAAGGATGCCGAGACCGGGCAGCTCATGAACCGGGAGCTCCTGAACCAGGAGCTCACCAAGATCGAGAAGCCCGCCGGGATCGCCAATCCGAAGGACTTCCGCAACGAGGTGGTCAAGTTCGCCCTGCGCTCCCGAGCCCAGCACGGCGGCCGCAACCCGAGCTGGACCTCCTACGAGAAGCTGCGCGAGGTGATCGAGCGGCGAATGTTCTCCCAGGTGGAGGAACTGCTGCCGGTGATCTCCTTCGGTTCCAAGAAGGATGGCGAGACCGAGAAGAAGCACGGCGAGTTCGTCGAGCGCATGGTCGCGCGCGGCTACACCGAGCGGCAGGTTCGCCGTCTGGTGGAATGGTACATGCGGGTGAAGCAGGCCGGCTGAGGCGCGGGGTGTCCGGCCGGGTCCAATCCGGCCGGCACAGGGTTCGACCCTGAGATCCGACCCTTTGCCGCCACAGTTTCGGACGACCGGCCGGTGAAGATCTCGGCCCTGCTGCAAAAGAGGGATCCATCCCTCCGGTAACAGCATGGTACGACAAGGGTCCGGACCCGGCCGGAACACGCGGACGAGGGTTTTCGCAGCGGATGCATATCGTCGACCGACGTTTGAACCCGGGCGGCAAGAGCCTCCCGAACCGCCAGCGCTTCCTGCGGCGCGTGAAGGACGTGGCCCAGCGCGCGGTGCGGGAATCCGCCCGCGAGAAGGACATCAAGGATCTCGGCAAGGACGGCCGCGTCACCGTGCCGGCGGACGGCGTCCGGGAGCCGCGCTTCTCGCGCCAGCCCGGCACGGGCCTGCAGGACCACATCCTGCCCGGCAACAAGACCTACGTCGAGGGCGACACGATCGAGCGGCCCCCGGGCAGCGGCGGCGGCCGTGGTGCCGGTGAAGGCGGGGAGGGCGGCGAGAACAGCGAGGACGCGTTCCGCTTCGTCCTCACCCGCGAGGAGTTTCTGGAGCTCTTCCTCGAGGATCTGGAGCTTCCGGACCTCGCCAAGCGGCGGCTGGCCGTGGTGGAGACGGAGGGGCTGCGCCGGGCCGGCTACACGGTCACCGGCTCGCCGGCGAATCTCGCGCTCACCCGCACCCTGCGCAACTCGATGTCCCGGCGGATCGCCCTCAAGCGGCCGAAGCCCGAGGAAGTCGCGGCCCTGGAGGCGCAGATCCAGGCCCTGGCGGAGGGCGATCCAGAGCGTTCGGAACTGGAGCAGGCCCTGTTCAGGCTGCGCGAGCGGTCGAAGCGGATCCCTTACGTCGATCCGATCGACCTGCGCTTCCGCCGGTTCGAGCCCTATCCGCGGCCGATCGCCCAGGCGGTGATGTTCTGCCTGATGGATGTGTCGGGCTCGATGACCGAGCACATGAAGGACCTCGCCAAGCGGTTCTACATCCTGCTGCACATCTTCCTGACGCGCCGCTACCGGCACGTGGAAATCGTCTTCATCCGCCATACCGACAGGGCGACCGAGGTGGACGAGGAGACCTTCTTCGGCTCCCGGGAGACCGGCGGCACCCTGGTCTCCTCGGCGCTCGTGGAGATGAAGCGCATCATCGCCGAGCGCTACGACCCGAACGACTGGAACATCTACGCCGCCCAGGCCTCGGACGGCGACAACGTCTCCTCCGACGGGCCGACCTCGACGGAACTCTTGCGGTCGCACATCCTGCCGGCCTGCCAGCACTTCGCCTATCTCGAGGTGGGGGACGAGAACGGCCCCCGCGCCGGCTTCGTGGAGCACCGCACCACCCTGTGGCGGACCTACGAGGCGATCGCCAAGGCCGGCGGTCCGATCGCCATGCGCAAGGTCAACCATCGCCGGGAGATCTACCCGGTCTTCCGCGAGCTGTTCGGCCGCAAGGAAGGCCGCGCCGAGGCGGAGGCGTGACACGGAGTGGCGCGACGCGTCCCTCCCGCCTCTGCGGGGGAGGGCGAGACGCGGAGTTGGCCGGATCCAAGCAATCGAACGGGAGGCCGCATGACGCTCGTCAAGGCACGGACGCCCCAGACCATCTCCGGGGGCCAGAAACCCCTGTTCACCGGTAACGACTGGGATTTCGACACGATCCGACGGATCCACGACGCCTGCGAGGCGGTGGCCGGACCGCAGCTCGGCCTGTCCTGGTACCCGAACCAGATCGAGATCATCACGGCCGAGCAGATGCTCGACGCCTACGCGTCGATCGGCATGCCGCTGTTCTACAAGCACTGGTCCTTCGGCAAGCACTTCGCCCAGCACGAGTCCGGGTACCGCCGCGGCCTCATGGGCCTCGCCTACGAGATCGTCATCAACTCCGACCCGTGCATCTCCTACGTCATGGAGGAGAATACGGCGACGATGCAGACGCTCGTCATCGCGCATGCCGCCTTCGGGCATAACCATTTCTTCAAGAACAACTATCTGTTCCGGCAGTGGACCGACGCCGAAGGCATCCTGGACTATCTCGACTTCGCCAAGGGCTTCATCGCCCGCTGCGAGGAGCGCTACGGCCATCAGGCGGTGGAGCAGGTGCTGGACGCCGCCCATGCGCTGATGAGCCAGGGGGTCCACCGCTATCCGCGCAAGAAGCGGCCGGACCTCGCCTCCGAGCAGCGGCGCGAGCGCGAGCGGATCGAGCACGGGGAGCAGATTTACAACGATCTCTGGCGGACCCTGCCGCAGAAGGTCGGCGCCGTCCGCTCCGACATGGCCGCCGAGCGGCGCAAGGCGCTGCTGGAGCTGCCCCAGGAGAACATTCTTTATTTCCTGGAGAAGGTCGCACCCCGCCTGCGCCCCTGGCAGCGCGAGATCCTGCGCATCGTCCGCCTGGTGGCCCAGTACTTCTACCCGCAGCGCCAGACCAAGGTGATGAACGAGGGCTGCGCCACGTACTGCCACTACCGGATCATGAACGCCCTGTCGGAATCCGGGCAGATCACCGAGGCCGCCTACCTCGAATTCCTGCAATCGCACACCAACGTCATCCGGCAGCCGAACTACGACGACCGCTCCTACGGCGGCCACAACCCCTACGCGATCGGCTTCGCCATGATGCAGGACATCGCCCGCATCGCCGAGCAGCCGACCGACGAGGACCGGGCGTGGTTCCCCGACATCGCCGGCACCGGCGACGCCATGGCGGTCCTGCGCGACTGCTGGGAGAATTACCGCGACGAGAGCTTCATCCAGCAGTTCCTGTCACCCAAGCTGATGCGCGACCTGCGCCTGTTCCACGTCGTGGACGATCCGGAGGAGCCGGAGCTGCGGGTCGAGGCGATCCACGACGAGCGCGGCTACCGCAAGCTGCGCCGCGCCTTCGCGCGCCAGTATGACGTCGCGTGGCTCGATCCCGACATCGAGGTGGTGGATGTGGATCTCGAGGGCGACCGGCGCCTGATCCTGCACCACAAGGCGATCAACAAGATCACCCTGCAGAAGGACGATGCCAAGCGGGTCCTGCAGCACCTCGCCGACCTCTGGGGCTACGACGTGGTGCTCAAGGAGATCGAGCCGGCCACCGGCACGGTGCTGGGCGAGATCACCGCCAGCGCACGGCCGATCTTCTTCTGATCGGAGCCGCGCGACGGTTGATTCCATCCGGACACCGCAGGATCCGGGGGGATGGACGGGAGGCGGGCTTCGGATTGCCTCCCGGGAGCGCCCGTGCTGCAAGGGCCCATGACCGCCACGATCCTGACCCTCGCCGAGACCCGTGACTTCCTCGACCGCGAGTTCCCGCAGATGCAGGCGGGCGGGCGGGCCTACCACCTCGAGGCCGTGGGACCGCTCTCGGCGCGGATGCGGCTGGAGGCCCACGAGCGCTTCCTGCGCCCGGGCGCGACGGTGTCGGGGCCGGCCATGATGGCGCTCGCCGACTATGCCCTCTACGCGGCAATCCTCGCCAATATCGGGCCGGTGGCGCTCGCGGTGACCACGAGCCTGAATTTCAACTTCCTGCGCAAGCCCGCCACGGGGGATCTCGTGGCCGAATGCCGGCTGCTCAAGCTCGGGCGGCGGCTCGCCGTCGGCGAGGTGGCGATCACCGCTGTCGGCAGCCCGGACCTCGTCTGCCACGCCACCGGCACCTACTCGATCCCGCCGCGCTGAGGACGCTCAGGCCCGCGCCTCCGCGAGCCGGGCGGCGTAGCGAGCGATCAGGTCGACCTCCAGGTTCAGGCGGTCGCCCTGCCGCCGCTCACCCCAGGTGGTGACTTGGAGCGTGTGGGGGATCAGCAGCACCGAGAACAGGTCGCCCTGGACCGAATTCACCGTGAGCGAGGTGCCGTCGAGGCAGACCGACCCCTTCTCGGCGATGAACTTCGCCAGGGCCGCCGGCGCCCGGAGCGTGAACCGCTCGCTCGGCCCCCAGGCGCCCGCCGTGACGCTCTCGCGCTCCACAATCTCGGCGAGACCGTCGACGTGGCCCGTGACCAAGTGGCCGCCGAGTTCATCGCCGATCTTGAGGGAGCGTTCGAGGTTGATCCGCGTGCCCGCCGCCCAGGAACCTACGGTGGTGCGCGCCAGGGTCTCGGCGGCCGCGTCCACCGCGAAGACGCAGCCGCCCTCGGCCGGCTCGACCGATACCGCCGTGAGGCAGGGGCCCGCGCAGGCGATCGAGGCGCCGAGCGCGATCGTCGCCGGGTCGTAGGAGGCGCGGATCGCGATCCGGCGCAGATCACCTTCGCCCGAGACCGAGACGACCGTGCCGACGTCGCTGACCAACCCCGTGAACATCGCTTACGTCCTGTTGCGCTCGTAGGTCACGGCCCCGTCGGGTCCGAACGTGAGCCGCTCGGCCTCGCGGAACCGGTCGCCCGCCAGGGCCTCCGCCAGGGCGGGCCCCAGCGCCGGAAGACCGCCCGCCGGTCCCAGTTCCACCGGACCGGTGACCAGCGTGCAGGTATCGATCAGATCGGCCCGTGCGAGCGCCTCCGCAAGGCGGGGGCCGCCCTCGCTGCACAGGCGGGTCAGGCCGCGCTCGCCCAGCTGCGCCAGGGCCGCCGGGAGATCGATCCCGCCGGCCGCGTCCGCCGGGACGGGCGCGACCTCGACGCCGAGCGCCTCCAGGGCGCGCCGCGCATGGGCCGGGGCCGAGCGGGTGGTGAGCACCAGGGTCGGCGTGTCGCGGGCGGTCCGCGCCAGGACGCTGGCGGGCGAGAGCCGCAGATGCGTGTCGAGCACGACCCGCAGGGGCGAGCGCCCGTCCAGGCCCGGCAGCCGGACGGTCAGCGACGGGTCGTCCGCCCGGGCGGTGCCGATGCCGATCAGGATCGCGTCGGCATGGGCGCGCCACAGATGGACCGCCCCGTCCGCCACCGGGCCGGTGATGCGCAGGCGCTCCGGACCGGCGGCGGCGCAGAAGCCGTCGCGGGTGCGGGCGAGCTTGAGGTGCAGGGCCGGGCGGCCGCGTGTCACCCGGGTGATGTGGCCGACATGGTCGCGAGCCGCCGCATCCCGCATCAGCCCGGTCTCGACCGCGACGCCGCCCTGTCTCAGGAGATCGTGGCCCCGCCCCGCCACCCGCGGGTCGGGATCCTCCAGGGCACTGACCACCCGGGCGATCCCGGAGGCCAGGATGGCGTCGGTGCAGGGCGGCGTGCGGCCGTGATGTGAGCACGGCTCAAGGGTCACGTAGAGGGTCGCGCCGCGGGCGGCGTCCCCCGCGGCGGCCAGCGCCACGGGCTCCCCGTGCGGGCGTCCCCCCCGCGCCGTCGCCGCCGTCCCGAGGATGCGCCCGGTTCCGGGCTCGACCACCACGGCGCCGACCGACGGGTTCGGCCACGTGGTGCCGAGACCGCGGCGGCCCAGCGCTAAGGCGAGGCGCATGAAGTGGGTATCGTCACTCATGGGCGGCCGGCGCGGCGCCGCCCCGGTGCCTCGGGCTCCAGCTCGGCGTCCGGCCCCGGCACGGCCGCCGGCACCGGGCTACCGTCGCTCAGCGTGCCGAGCAGGTCCTCGAAGTCCTTCGCCTCGCGGAAGTTCTTGTAGACGGAGGCGAAGCGCACGTAGGCGACATCGTCGAGACCCTTGAGCCCCGCCATCACCAGTTCGCCGATCGCCTCGGAGGTCACCTCGGGCTCCCCGGCGCTCTCGAGCTGCCGGGTGATGCCGCTGACCAGCCGCTCGATCCGCTCCGGATCGACGGCGCGCTTGCGGAGCGCCACGTCGATGGAACGTTGAAGCTTGTCCCGGTCGAAGGGCACGCGCTTGCCCGAGCGCTTGAGCACCACGACCTCGCGCAGCTGCACCCGTTCGAAGGTGGTGAAGCGGCCGGCGCAGTCGGGGCAGACCCGGCGCCGCCGGATCGCGGCCCCGTCCTCGGAGGGCCGCGAGTCCTTCACCTGGGTCTCGGAGCCGCCGCAATAGGGACACCGCATGGATGGGATACTCGGGCATGGAAACGGCCGCGGACCGGTCGGATCCGCGGCCGTTTCCTAATCCACCGAAGGGCGGCCCGAAAGACCGGCCCCGCTCACGCCTCAGCCGTAGATCGGGAACCGGTCCGTGAGGGCATGGACGCGGCTCTTGACATCGGCCTCGACCGCGCTGTCGCCCGCCTCACCCTTTGCGGCGAGCCCGTCCAGCACCTCGACGATGAAGCCGCCGATCTGCTTGAACTCGGCGACGCCGAAGCCGCGGGACGTGCCGGCGGGGGTGCCGAGCCGGATACCCGAGGTGATGGTCGGCTTCTGCGTGTCGAAGGGCACGCCGTTCTTGTTGCAAGTGATGTGCGCCCGCGACAGCGCGGCTTCCGCCGCCTTGCCGGTGAGGCCCTTCCGCTGCAGGTCGACCAGCATCAGGTGGTTGTCGGTGCCGCCCGAGGTGATGTCGTAGCCGCCCGAGATCAGCGTGTCGGCGAGCGCCTTGGCGTTCTCCACCACCTGGCGGGCGTAGATCTTGAACTCGGGCTTCAGCGCCTCGCCGAAGGCCACGGCCTTGCCGGCGATGACGTGCATCAGCGGGCCGCCCTGGATGCCCGGGAAGATCGCCGAGTTGAACTTCTTGGCCAGCGCCTCGTCGTTGGTCAGGATCATGCCGCCGCGCGGGCCGCGGAGCGTCTTGTGGGTCGTCGTGGTGGCGACATGGGCGTGCGGGAACGGCGACGGATGGACGCCGGCCGCAACGAGGCCCGCGAAATGGGCCATGTCGACCATGAAGTAGGCGCCCACCGAGTCGGCGATCTCGCGGAACTTGGCGAAGTCCCAGTGGCGCGGGTAGCCCGAGCCGCCGGCGATGATCACCTTCGGCTTATGCTCCTGCGCGAGCTGGGCGACCTGCTCCATGTCGATCCGCTGGTCCTCGCGGCGCACCGTGTAGGAGACCGGCTTGAACCACTTGCCCGAGACGTTCGGCGGGGCGCCGTGCGTCAGGTGGCCGCCCGCGGCGAGGTCGAGGCCCAGGAAGGTGTCGCCGGGCTGCATCAGGGCCAGGAACACGCCCTGGTTGGCCTGGGAGCCCGAGTTCGGCTGCACGTTGGCGAAGCCGCAATCGAACAGGCGCTTGGCGCGCTCGATGGCGAGATCCTCGGCGATGTCCACGAACTGGCAGCCGCCGTAGTAGCGCCGGCCCGGATAGCCCTCCGCGTACTTGTTGGTCAGCACCGAGCCCTGCGCCTCCAGCACGGCGCGGGAGACGATGTTCTCCGAGGCGATCAGCTCGATCTCGTGCTGCTGACGGCCGAGCTCCTTGGCCACC
The DNA here is from genome assembly GCF_900116795.1 of Methylobacterium sp. UNCCL125. Taxonomy (NCBI): domain Bacteria; kingdom Pseudomonadati; phylum Pseudomonadota; class Alphaproteobacteria; order Hyphomicrobiales; family Methylobacteriaceae; genus Methylobacterium; species Methylobacterium sp. UNCCL125. The sequence continues at coordinate 38,378 of NZ_FPBW01000021.1, forward strand.
GCCTCGGCGATCTCGGGATCGGTTTCCGTGAGGGGGGCAGCGAAGAAGCTGTTGGAGAAGTGCTTGTCGGCGGCGGTACCGGCGCTCATGGTCTGCCTCTGTTCTGGTAGGGGCGATGCCCGGCCTTTCGTCGGCGTGCACGGGCGGGCGTTCAAGGTGGGATTCCTACACGCGCCGACGGCTCAGGCCAAGCGCAGGCATTTTGCTCGCGCGCCAAGAATAATTTGCCGCAGGCCGGGCGCCTGCTCGGCCGGATGGGGTCGAAGTGTTTTCCTGATGCAACCTGCTATCGCTGGATGGAAGGAAAATAATCATGGAATAAAACAGGAACAAGGACGGCGGGTCCTGGCGCGATGCGAGATCATGATCCCGATGTGATCTGGGCGTATTCCCTCGCGGAGCTTTGCTTGTGCCGAGCCTTCGTGGCCCTGGAACGCCGGGGCATCAAAGCCGGATTCAGACCGGATCGGCTACGGGGCCGCGATGGTCGGTGGTGTGGAGAGGGCGGGTCGCCCACCGTCCTTCGCAAGGACCGAACGGGTGATCCTCGGATCGACGCGAAGACCGATGAGATCCTCGATGTCCTGAAGGACGTCGTCGCGAGCACCGAGCCGGGAGGGGGGTTCCTCTACGGGTTCCAGATCCACGCCAGCCTGGCGGCCCGCCTGCGCGCGCTGGATCTCCCCGGGATCGGCAGGCACGGTGTCGAGCAGAGCTTCGTCGCCGGCGACATCGTCCGCCACGGCCTGTCCGGCAGCAGACGCACGGATGTTCTTCTCCGGGATGGCCGGACCAGCGCAGCGCCGGTCCGGGCGATCTGGGACATCAAGACCGGCGAAACGGGTCTGTCGCCGCGCCGCATCCGTGCCCTGCGGGCCGGCGCAGGTGTCGACGACAGCGTCCCGGTCATCGAGATCCATCTGCTCCGCGGCATCTCCGTCACGAGCCGCATCTCTGTCGCCGTCACACGCGGAGTCGTGCGCGCATGAGTAATGAAGCGTACGCCCTGTGTCCGAGACCACTCGCCGGCGTATCGGATTGGCAGGCCGGCCTGGACGCGCTCGGTTTCGATCTGCAGCTTCGTGGAACGACGATTCCGCCGGCCTCGTCGGGGCATCTGCCGGCCGTGCGGCGCGGCCGGGCCTCGGGCTTCGAGTGCTCGATCGTGCCGTTCTCGGAATTGAAGGAAACCTATCCGGAGACCGACTTCGCCGGCTCCTGGCCATGCGTGTACGCGTTCTGGTTCGGCACCATCGCGGAATCCATCGGCGCCCTGATGGCGATCACGGCCTGCGTGACATCGGTCGGGGGGGCTCGCCTTCTTTCCCGAGGACGGTCGCTTGCTGACCGCCGATCAGGCCGTCCGGTACGCGCGCGAGACGGTGCCCGCGGCTGAGGAACTGGAACGGCAACTCGGCCCCGGACCGGAATGATCCGTCCTCCTCCTCAGCGCCGAGCCTCAGCCGGCCGAGGAGTCCCGGCCGAACCAGCCACGCCCGCCGGACCTATGTCAGACCTGCGACGCGAGGTTCGTCTCGATCAAGACCGTCTCGGTCTCGAATTCGGCCGCGTGCCACGCCCCGGCCGGGAAGTGGAACACGCTGCCGGCCGAGAACGGCTTGCGACCCTGCTCGGTCTCCAGGACCCCGGAGCCCGCGAGCACCTGCACGAACTGCTCGTGGTCGTGGCTGTGGGCCGGCGCCGAGATGCCCGCCGGCACCACCACGCGCACGAGGCTGGCACCCGCACCCGGGATCGCGCGCTTGGCGACGCCATTCCCGGCGACGCTCTCCGTGCGATCGTCCCAGGCGGTCAAATGGTCGCTCATCGGCGGATCTCCTCGGCGAAAGGTTGCCGCTTCGATCCGCGGGGTCAACGTCCGCCCGGGCCCTGTCCCTGCGTCAACCGGTCCCGCCGGACGGGCGACCGCGCCGGCCCTTGCCCGCCGCCGGATCGGCGGGCGCCGGATCGGGACGTGCCGGGGTGCCGTCCGAGGACTGGGGCGTCGCGCCCCCGGAGGCAGGCCAGAAGGTCTCGAACAGCTCCTGCATCGCCCGGATGTTGTTGCCCTGAACCTCGGCCCCGGTGCGCATCATCTGCTGGAACACATCCGAGCCGGCTTCGCCTGCAGTTCCCTGCGACGGCTTCGCGGTCGGCTTGGCGGCCGGCTTCGGCGGCGGCGCCGGCGGCTGGACCGCGGGCATCATCGCCTTGGCCATCTCGGCCCAGGCCGGCCCGAACGGGAACGGAACGGGCGGCGGCGGGCTCGACCGCGCCTGCGCGGGCTCGGCCTGCGGCTGGTTCAGCATGACATGGACGATGCTCGCCACCACGGCCCCCGCCATCATCGGCAGCATCTGGCGCAGCACCTGCGCGCCGACGCCGCTCGTGGCCGAGGCCTGCCGCAGCACGGCCTGCATCAGCTGCGCCGAGCCGAACATCTGGCTGAGGGCCTCGAAGCCCTGCGGCGGCGCAGGTTTGGCGGCTTCCAGCCCGAACATCCGGGCGAAGCCGGTCGGGTCCACGCCGACGCTGCGCTGGAGCCCCAGGGTCAGGGCCGGCATCAGCGCCTCGAAGGCGCGGGCCGTCTGCTCAGTCGTCAGGCCGAATTGCTGGGCCATGGCCTGAAGGCCGGCCTCGCCCTGGGCCTGGAACATCTCGAGCGGGTTGAACATGACGCCTCGATCCTGCCCCGGCCGGGACAGGCCGAGACAGGGTATGGTGACCCGTCACGCGGGGAAATACCAGTTCTTCCCCGCGGAACTTGCGCCTTCTCCGCCGTCTCAGTGCAACGGCTCGGGATGGGCATGGCCCGGCGGCAGCGGCGCCGGCCTCTCCAGCACCGCCGCCGCAGCCTCGGGCTCACGCCCGCGCCGGCCGCTCCCTTCCAGGCGGTCCACCGTGCGGCGGGCCAGCAGGATGCCGAGGGCGCCGAAGACCAGGGATCCCACGCCCATCCCGGCGACCACGCCGCGGGGGCCGTAGAGCGCCGCCCCGAGCATCGCCGGGGGGACAGTGCCGAGGGTCGCGCGCCCCCAGTTCAGCAGCGTCGAGCGCAGGGGGAAGCCGAGATTGTTGAAGGCGGCGTTGCCGAGGAACAGCAGCCCGTTGAAGAACCAGATCGCGCCGCCGACGAGGCAGAAGAAGCCGAAGAGCTCGGCCGCGACCCCGTGCAGGCCGAACAGGGTGGCGAGCCATCCCCGGGTCAGCGCCAGGACGAGCCAGACCACGGCGACATAGGCCAGCGTCACCCGGACCGCCGCGCGCAGCACGCCGCGCATCCGGTCGAACAGGCCCGCGCCCCAATTCTGCGCCAGGATCGGGCCGATCGCCCCCGACAGGGCGAACAGGCCGCCGAAGGCCACCGGCGTCAGGCGGTCGATCACCGACGCGGCGGCGACCGCATCGGCCCCGTAGCCGGCGAACAGCCGTGCCAGGAACGCGCTCGCCACCGAGGGGGCGAGATTCGTGAGCACGGCCGGTCCCGCGACGCCGGCCAGGGCGGCGGCGTCGGCCGGCAGGTCGGACAGGTGCGGCCGGCGGAGGAGTCCGTGCCGGGCGACGCCGCGGACGCCCACCGCCACGAAGGTCGCGCGCGCGACGCAGACGGTGATCGCCGCGCCCGTGACGCCGAGGCCGGCCCCGAAGATCAGCAGCGGATCGAGCAGTGCGGTGACCACCGCTCCGGCCAGGGTGACCGACATCGCCTGCCTGGCTTCGCCCACCGCGCGCAGCAGGCCGGTGAACAGCATGCCGGCGGCGAGCAGCAGGTTCGACGGAAGGGTGATGTGGAGGAACAGGATCGCCACCCGCAGCGCCTCGCCCTTCGCGCCGATCAGGCCCAGGAGCGGGTCGGCGAGCAGCGCGATCAGCACCGCGATGAGGGCGGCCACGAGGCTGCCGAGGACCAGCGCGGAGGTCGCGAGGCGCCGCGCCGCCGCGCGGTCGCGCGCGCCGACGGCCTTCCCGACCAGGGCCCCGGCGGCGATCATCAGGCCGATATTCACCGCCGTGGCGAAGAACTGCACGATGCCGGCGAAGCCGACCGCCGCGGTGAGGTTCGGGTCGCCGAGCGTCGACACGTAGAGCAGCGACAAGAGGTCGACGACGAAGATCGCCATCAGCCCCACCGATCCGGTGGCGGCCATCACCACCACGTGCCGGAGGATCGAGCCGGTGACGAAGCGGCCCGCCTCCGCCGGGGGCGGCCCGTCGGACATGTCAGACATCCGGCCGGTCACGCATCCCGGGCGCTGCCTTCCGCTTCCAGCTCCGCCTCCGGATCGGCCTCCCCCTCGGCGGCGTCCGTCTCCTGCGGCGCCAGTGCGGGCTTCTCCAGCAGCCGCTCGGCCGCCTCGCGCCGGTCGCTGCCCACGAGGTCGCGGGTCTCGGTGCTGAGCGCCCGCGCCGGCCGGACCGGAATGGTCAGCGGCTCGGGCTTCAGACCCGCCGCGGCGCCGCGCATCCAGCCGGCGCCGTCCGGCAGGGCCCCGGCCTGCTGCAGGACGAGGCGGGCGATGTCGCGCTTGCGCACGTCGTCGGCCCGGGCCGAGGCGGCCTCCGGCGACAGGCCGAGCCCCTCCAGCGCCGACCGTCCGAAGGCGAGGGCGGATTCGGCGGTCTCGCGGATCTGGTAGTCGACGTCCCGGTTCATCAGCTCCACCGCGTGCAGGCGGTCGTAGGCGCGCACGAAGGTGCGCACGCTGGAGAACTCCTCGTGGACGATGTCGACGATCTTGAGGGCGCCCTCCCGGTCGTCGACGCAGATGCAGACCAGCTCGACCCGGCCGATCCCGGCGGCGCGGAGCACGTCGAGCCGGGTGCCGTCGCCGTAATAGATGCGGAAGCCGAAGCGCGAGGCCGCGCGGAGCTGCTCCACGTCCTTGTCGATCACCGTGACGGGGATGCCCTCGGCCATCAGCACCTGGGTCAGCACCTGCCCGAAGCGGCCGAAGCCGATCACCAGCACCCTGGCGTCGCCGCTCTCGGTCAGCTCGGTGGAGGGCGCCTCCAGCGCGCGGGTGCTGCGCGCGGTGCGCCGCTCGATCAGCTTGTCGAGCCCCTTGGCGGCGATCGGCCCGATCAGCATGGTCAGCGCGGCGAGCGCCACCGCGAAGCGCGTCGCCGTGACGCCGGTGAGGCCGAGATCCTGGGCCTGAGGCAGCAGCACGAAGGCGAACTCGCCCGCGGGCGCCAGCACCGCCGCCCCCCGCAGGGCCCCCAGCGTGTCCGAGCCGAACAGCCGGAACAGGCCGGCCACGATGGCGACCTTGACCAGGATCGCCGCCAGGGTGGCGCCGAACAGGGCGGGCCAGACCTCCCGCACGAGGTTGCCGTCGATCGACATGCCGACGCTCATGAAGAACAGGCCGAGCAGCATGCCGCGGAACGGCTCGATATCGGCCTCCAGCTGGTGGCGGAAGTTCGACTCGGCCAGCAGGATGCCGGCGAGGAACGCGCCCATCGCCATCGACAGGCCGACCTGCTCCATGAGGAGCGCGGTGCCGAGCACCACCAGGAGCGCGGCGGCGGTCATCACCTCGCGGGCGCCGCTCGCGGCGAGCAGCCGGAAGAAGGGGTTCAGACCGTAGCGGCCGACCAGCACCACCGCCAGGATCGCCGCGAGCGCCTTGCCGGTGGAGAGGGCCGCTTCCCCGAGCCAGGAGACGTCGGTCGCCTCCCCCGCCGAGGCCAGCAGGGGCATCAGCGCCAGGATGCCGACCACCGAGAGGTCCTGGAACAGCAGGACCGCGAAGGCGCGGCCGCCATAGGCGCTGGAAAGATCGCCCCGCTCCTCCAGGAGCTGCAGGGCCACCGCGGTGGCCGAGAGCGCCAGCGCGAGGCCGATCACCGCGGCGGCGCCCAAGCTGAGGCCCGCCAGGATTCCGGCGCCGCCGAGCACCAGCGCGCAGAGGACGAGCTGCGCGGTCCCGAGGCCGAAGATGTCGCGCCGCATCGAGACGAGCTGCGACAGGTGCAGTTCCAGGCCGACGATGAAGAGCAGCAGCACCACGCCGATCTCGGCGACGCTCGCCGCCGTCTCGGGCTCGGCGATCAGCGACAGGCCCGAGGGCCCGATCAGCACACCGGCCACGAGGTAGCCCAGCACGGCGCTCTGGCCGATCAGCCGGAAGATCGGCACGCCGATCACCGCCGCCGTGAGGAAGGTCAGGACCGGCGGCAGGAAGCTCGCATGTTCGACGGGGCTCGCCATGGTGATCGTCCCGGCGGTTCTGCTTGATCGGCGCGGGTGGAGCCCCCCGCTTAGCGTGCGCGGGGCCGGGATGCGAGCCGTCCGCGGGTGCCGTTCGGCACCGACGGGTCCGCGCCGGGCGCGGCGCGGGCCGGGATCAGCCCAGGAGTCGCGTGCGGGCCCGGTGCGAGCCGTCGATGAACTCGAAGCCGCCGGCGGCGCTCAGCATGTGCAGGCGCGTGCCCGGCCAGGCCGCCCCGGGCCGCAGGCGCGTCTCGACCCGCTGCGCGTAGGCTTCCTCGTCGAGGCGCAGGATCCGGGCGAGGCCGAGCGCCGCGCCGTAGCCCTCGCGGCAATCCTGGACGGGCCGGATCAGGCCGCCGTCGCGCGCCACGATCGGGCCCGCGGCCCGGGCCGAGCCGATATCGATCAACACCGGGTTGTGCCGGTGCGGGGTCCAGGGCCCGCGGAAATGCGGCGCGTGCCAGAGATGCAGGGTGTCGGAATAGCTCCCCCCGCCGGCCCGGACCGTGGCGAACATCCACCAGCGGCCGCCATGCTGCAGCAGGGTCGCATCCCCGGCCACGACCCCGTCGAGGAGCACCGCCTCGTGGACCCATCCGCGCGGGAAGTCGGTGGCCCGGTAGAGGTCGATCGTGCCGGAGGCGTGGGATTCCGGGATCATCCAGACCTGTCCGTCCGCCTCGAACACGAACGGGTAGGAGAGATGGGTCTCGAGTTCGAGCACCGGCTCCGGACGGCCGCGGGGTCCGGTCTCCCCGAAGCCCACCGCGGCGATCACGCCCTTGCCGCGGCGATAGTCGAACTCCTCCACGAACAGGGTCACGGCGCCGTCCCGGGCGATCGCGAAGGGGTCGGCGTAGAAGCGCCGGCCGTCGTCGGGAAGGACCTGCCAGCCGCCCTCGGGATGCCGGCGCAGATCGATCAGGTCGGGGCCGACGATCCGGCGCCAGCCCACCCGCCAGTGCGGGCCGTGGAAGCAGAGGGCGTAGAGCCTGCGGGCGATCTGCCGGGCGAGCCCCCCGGCGGCCCGCCGCCGGGCGCCCAGGCCGCCGAGGTCGTAGGCGGTCGCGGGCTGCAGGGGCGCCCCGGCGCCGTCGGGAAGCTCCGTCGAGGCGGCGCCGTCGAGGGCGGCGAGGATCAGCGTGATGGTCCGCGCGAGGTAGCCCTCGAAGGCCGCGAGCATCACCGTATGCGATTCCGCGCCCAGGCGCCCCAAGGCCACCGGCTTGCCGTCCGGTCCACGCAGGGCCGCCACCGGGGCACCATGGGCGAACAGGGCCGCGAGCAGGCCGGCTTCGCCCGGCATCCCGTCATAGTCGAGCCGCCACGCCGGTGCCGATCCCGGTTCCGCAGGCGCGCTCGAGAGATCGAGGACGAGATCCTGGGCGCCGCTGCTGCGGAGCTCCTCGCCCGCGGGGCTCGCCTCGTAGGACGCGAGCGCCACCGGCTCGGCCGCCGTGGCCAGGCCCGGCCGGGGCAGGCCGTGGATGGTGGCCTCCAGCCGGAACAGGAGTTCCGCGTTCGGCGGCAGCCCCCCCGCGTGGTCGACCCATGCGACGCGGATCCGGTGGTCGGGCCGCTGCCCGAGCTGGTCGAGAAGGCGGATATGCCAGCCGCGCAGCGCCCGGCGGTCCAGTCGAACGGTGACGGTCCGGCTGCGGGGGAGCGTCCGCGAGGGCGAAGGCTCGGCCCGGGCGGGAGCCCGGCCGCCGGCCGCCGATGGCCGGTCCATGCCTCCGGTCGCCCGCTCCATCAGCCGGTCGGCCTCATGCCCCGCGTGCCGGCTTTCGTATCGACGTTCACGGCAACCAGACCCGGTATGCGCCCGGCGGTGACCGCCGATACGGTCGTCGCGCAGGCTCGAATTCTGTTACGCCGCGCCACGATCAAGCACGGCCGGATCGATGTCTACCGGTTCAATCTTAACAGCGGAGACGATTTCTGGGCGGTGAACCGAAAAAATCGAAATTCAGGGCGTCGAATAGGCGGGTGTTGGCAGACGGTGATACAATGCCGTGAAGCCGCGGCGGTTCGCGCCAGAGTCCGCCTTTGAGGGAACCGCGCTTTCAGCTGGACCGTTCGCTTGGCAATGACATGGTGCGGAGACAGGACATGACGCGCAAGACGCTGACGGTGCCCCTCGCGGCGATGCTCCTCGCCGCCACTCCGGGGATGGCCTTTGCCTGGGGCGGCGGCGGCGGTGGTGGCGGCGACAGTGGCAGCGGCCTCTCGCCCTACGCGGCGCTGAGCGGCAACGATCGTTCGGCCGGGGTCAACAACGGCAATTACCGCGACCCAGCCCTCGACCCCTACATCCGGACCTACGATCCGGAGGCCGCGGCCCGCTACGCCGCCCCGCCGGCGGCGCAGCCGCGGTTGCGCGTGCGGCCGTATTACGGCCACCCCTACTGAGAAACCTCGCCGGCTGAAAGACTTGGCTGAGGCCGCCGGGCGCGGCGGCCTCGTTCAGGAGCGGCCGGCGCCGCTCGCGCTCCGGACGCGCTTCAGCGTCCATGGGCCGCCCGAGAGCTTGCAGCCGGTGCCGCGGACGAAGCGGCTGCGGGCCGGTCCGATCACCGAGGCCAGGAAGTTTCGGCAGATCAGGTCGTCCGAGACATAGGGCAAGCCGGTCGGGTTGACCGACCCGTGAAGCCCGGTCTCCGGATTGTCCCATTTCACGGGCCGCCCGTTGCCCTGCGGATCCAGGGCGACGCCCAGGGCGGCACGCGCCCGGCGCCAATCCTCCTCGGCGAGGTCGTCCCCGAAGCTAACAGGCCGCTTCTCGATGCTGCCGGTGACGGTGGGCTCCTCGACCACGCGCGGCGCCGCCGGGGGATCGCCCCGGAAGATTAGCAGAGGCTGGCTGCAGCCGCACAGGGCTATCGCCACCGACACGACCGACACGGACGCGCAGATGCGCGCCCGCCGGCTTGGCCCTTTACACGCGCATCGCCGCATTACACCTGACTCACGACGGGCTTTCCGCTCGACCGAACATGCCGATGTCGGTGCCCCCTCAGGCCCTTGACGCGGCAGGCAGGAGTCTTGGCGTGGATCAGTTAAGGACCGATGACCCGAAGAGCGCGGACTTCACACTGAGCGACGACCCCTTCGGGCTGTTCGCTTCCTGGATGAAGGACGCGGAGGCGGCCGAACCCGAGGACCCGAACGCGATGGCGCTCGCCACCGCCGGGTCGGACGGGCTGCCGGACGTGCGGATGGTGCTGCTGAAGGGCTTCGACGCCCGCGGCTTCGTCTTCTACACCAATACGCAATCCACCAAGGGGGAGGAGCTGGCCCAGAACCCGCAAGCCGCCCTGGTGCTGCACTGGAAGAGCCTGCGTCGGCAGGTGCGGGCCCGGGGCCCGATCACGCCGGTGACGGCCGAGGAGGCGGATGCCTATTTCCAGAGCCGCCGCCGCGAGAGCCGGCTCGGCGCCATCGCCAGCCAGCAATCACGCCCGCTCGCCGATCGCGCCACGCTGATGAGCGCCGTGGCGGACCTCTCCGAGCGCTACGGCGAAGGGCCGATCCCCCGGCCGGAGCACTGGACCGGCTTCCGCATCGCGCCGGTCACCCTCGAGTTCTGGCAGAACGGCGATTTCCGCCTGCACGACCGGGTCCGCTTCACCCGGGCCGGCGATGGCTGGAGCCGCGCGCGGCTCTATCCCTGACCGCCCGCCCGAACGAAGAGAGCCCCGGCAGGGCCGGGGCTCTCGAGAGTGCGGAGCAGTGCGACGAGGCTCAGGCCTCCTCGCCGTCCTTCTTCTCGTCCTCGGAGGTCTCGGCCTCGGCTTCGGCCTTCTCCTCGGCGGCCTCGGCCGACTGCGCCTCGGCGATGGCGGCCTCCTCGGCCTCCACCTCGGCGCCCAGCACGGTCGGCGGCACGATGTTGGCCACCGGATCGGTCGCCTCACCGGTGTAGGTGCCGGCCGGGATCTTGATGTCGGAGACGTGGATCACGTCGCCGATCGCGCGGCCGGTCAGGTCGACCTCGATCGCATCCGGGATCTGATCCGGGGCGACGTCGAGGGCGAGCGTGTGAGCCACGATGTTGAGGGTGCCGCCGAGCTTCTTGATGCCGGGGGCCGCGTCCTCGTTGACGAAGTGCACCGGCACCTCGACGGTGACGGTCTGGCCCGAGACGACGCGCAGGAAGTCGACGTGCAGCGGCACGCCGGAGACCGGGTCGAGCTGGAAGTCGCGCGGGATCGCGCGGATCTTCTTGCCGCCAGCGTTGATCTCGAACAGCGTCGTCTTGAAGCCGCCCGCGTAGATCAGGGTGCGGGTGCGGATGAGATCGACCGCGATGGATTGCGGCGGCTGGCCACCGCCGTAGATGACGGCGGGAATCTGGCCCTGGCGACGAACGGCCCGGGCGGCCCCCTTGCCGACCCGGTCGCGTGCCACGGCCTCAAGCGTCTTGACTGCGCTCATGGCGTGATCCTTACGAATTGCTGGAGCCGGAACGCGAAAAGGCCGCCCTGTGCGGACGGCCAAGCCCTTCCCGACGCGCCCCTGCCTCCAAGGGTGTCTCGGGGGCGCGGGCTGCGCATACACGGATGGGGGTGGGTTGGCAATGTTGCGGTGGAGCCCTTACGCGGCCGCGAGGCCGCGGCGGAGGATGATGCCGATCGCCTCATCCCGGGTGGGACGCTCCGGCTCGGACAGGCGCCACGCCTCGATCGCGTTCAGCACATCCACAGGGATGGAAGCCGCGTCGACCGGCTGGGGGGCGCCAACCATCACACCGAAGCGGCTCAATGCGAAAGGCGATTCACCCTCGGCGGTCAGGTATAGGGTGGTCGCGACCTTTTCTCCGCTCGCCAAGCGATCGACGATGTCGTGCGCCTCGTGCAAGTCCAGGCCGAATGCCATCAGGGCCTTCACGAGGTCGACGGGCTGATCGTTCGAGGCCGAAATCTGAAGCACGAGTTCAACGGGGATACCGGAAGGGTGGTGGCCGGCGCCCCCGTTTCGGTCCCGCTCCTGTCGTTCGAGCGCCTCCTTCAATGACGACCGCATCGACTTCAGCCTCTCTCAGGATCTCCGCGCCGATCGCGTTCAGCCCCGCTCGCCCAAGGGCACCCTTGTGCAGCCCCTGGATGTGGGCGCGACGAAAATACAAGGTTCGGCCGATCTGCTCCAGTTCGCCGACAGCCTCCAGCCGTCCGGCAGGCGTCTCGATCTCGATCAGAACCGTATTGCCGCGGCCGTAAGCGAGGATCGCGATCGCAACGGAACCAGCTGGCCACACCCGCGAACCTCGTCGACTCGACGGCCTCCAGGGTGAGCGGGTAAGCGCCCTACCGCAACCCCGCCATGGCCCGCCGCGCCCGGCGCTTCTGCAGCCACAGGGTCAGGCCGAGCGCCGTCCCGATCACCAGGGCCGAGACGGCGGTGGTCATCGTGCCCAGCGCATAGATCTCCGGCGTCGTCACCGTGGTGGTCAGGCCCTGCAATTCCAGCGGCAGGGTGTTGCGGCCGCCGATCGCCTGGCTGGTGCGGGCGAGTTCGTCGAACGACAGGGTGAAGCCGAACAGCGCGACGCCGACGAGCGCGGGCGCAAGGATCGGCACCACTACGTGGCGCAGCGTCTGCGGACCGCTGGCGCCGAGGTCGCGGGCGGCCTCCTCGTAGGCCGGGTCGAACCGGTTGAAGACCGCGAACATGATCAGCAGGCCGAAGGGCAGCGTCCAGGTCAGGTGCGCCCCCAGCGCCGAGGTGTAGAGGCCCATCAGCGTGCCGTGATCCTCCAGGAACCCCCAGCCGGTGGCGGCGGCGAGCGCCTTGATCGCATCGTCGAGGAGCCGGAACTCGAGGCCGATGCCCAGCGAGACCACGATCGAGGGCACGATCAGGCTCGACACCGCCAGGGCGAAGACGAGGCCGGCCCCCCGAAACCCCTTCCGGAAGGCGAGGCCGGCATAGAAGGCGATCGTCACGGTGAGTGCCATCACCACGAGGCCGAGCGCCAGGGAGCGCCGCAGAGCCGCCCAGATGTCGACCACGCCGACGCCCTCCCACAGCTTGGCGAACCAATGGGTCGACACGCCGTTCATCGGGAAGGTCAGGCCGCCGGAGGGCCCCTGGAAGCTCAGGGCCAGGATGGTCAGCGTCGGCCCGTAGAGGAACAGGACGTAGAGGGCGAAGACGCCGGCCAGGAGATAGAAGGCGAGGCCGCGGGGCCGGTCCATCGCTACAGCTCCCGCCGGAGGTCGATCATCCGGGTGAGTCCCAGGATCATCAGCAGCACGGCAGCCAAGAGCACCATGGCGTTGGCCGCGGCCGCCGGGAATTGCAGGTAGGCCATCTGCACCTGGATCACCTTGCCGACGCTGGCGATCTGCTGGCCGCCCATGACGCCGACGGTGACGAAGTCGCCCATCACCAGGGTCCTCACGAAGATCGTCCCGATGGCGATGCCGGGCTTGGCCAGCGGCAGGATCACGGTCCAGAGGATCTGTGCGCCGGACGCGCCGCAATCCCGCGCCGCCTCAATCAGGCGCCGGTCGATCCGCGCGAGACTGTTGAAGATCGGCACGATCATGAACACCGTGTCGAGGTGCACGAAGGCCAGGACAACCGCGAAGTCGGAGTAGAGCAGGCCCTCGATCGGCGCGCGGATCAGCCCGAGGGCACGGAGCGTGTCGTTGACGAGGCCGTTGCGGCCGAGCAGCGGGATCCACGAGATCATGCGGATCACGTTCGAGGTCCAGAACGGGATCGTGCAGAGCAGGAACAGCCCCATCCGCACCGTGCCGGAGCGGATATAGAAGGCCAGGAAGTAGGCGATGGCGAAGCCCAGCGGCAGGGTGATCGCCAGCGTCAGCGCGACGAACTTCACCGTCGAGAGATAGGTGCGCAGCGTGGTGCAGAGGTCGGCGGACAGGCAGCCGTCGAAGACGTCGGCGTAGTTCTGCAGGGTCAGCGCCGGGATGATCTCGTACTCGTTGTACTCCCACAGCGAGACGATCCCGGTGAGCACCAGCGGCACCACCAGGAAGGCGAGGAAGACGAGGGCCAGCGGCGCGGCCTGGAGATAGGCGAGGGTGCGCCGGCGCGGGCGGCCCGCAACGGTGGGGGCTGCGGTCCGCGCGGCGGTCTCGGCGGCGGGCAGGGCGAGATCGGTCATCGGATTCGCCCCACGCGCGCCGCCGCTTCCCTCCCCCTCTGCGGGCTCCGATGTTCACACATCGGCTTCCGCGAGGCGCACCGCGCCCCCTCTCCCGCACGGGAGAGGGGGCCCGCCTTCCATCCGGCAGCCGCGTGGCCGCGCAGGACGGGCGTCTCCGAGGGCCCGCGGAGGGAGAAGGACGGGGAGGGGGCGCCCACCGCCCTCACGCCGCGATGAACTCGTTCCACTTGCGCACCATGTAGGTGTTCTCGTCCATCACGGCGTTCCAGCAGGCGACCGCGCCCATCCGCGCGTCGAAGGAGCCGCCGTCGCGGGTGGCGCCGGCCTTCTCGATCAGGGTGCCGTCGGGACCGAGGATGTCCTTCTCGGCGGGCTTGCCCTCCATCCAGAAGGCCCATTCGTAGGGCTGCATGTTCGCCTGTGCGGTCTCCAGCACCGCCGAGTAGTAGCCCTGCCGGTTCAGGTAGGCCCCGGCCCAGCCGGACAGGAACCAGTTGATGAAATCGTAGGCGGCATCGAGCTTCTTGCCGCTCAGGGTCTTGGGGATGCCGAAGCCCGAGGCCCAGGCCCGGTAGCCCTCCTTCAGCGGCTGATAGGTGCAGGGCACCCCCTGCGCGCGCACCTTCGTGACGGCGGGCGACCACATCGACTGGATCACCGTCTCGCCCGAGGCCATCAGGTTCACGGATTCGTTGAAATCCTGCCAGAAGGCGCGGAACTGGCCGGCGCGCTTAGCCTCGATCAGCACCTTGATGGTGCGGTCGATCTCAGGGCGCGTCATGTTGCCTTTGTCGCCGTAGGTGTAGTCGCCGGTCGCCTCCACCACCATCGCGGCGTCCATGATGCCGATGGACGGGATGTTGAGGATCGAGGCCTTGCCCTTGAAGGCCGGGTTGAGGAGCTCCTTCCAGCTCGTCACCGGGATCTTGATCAGGTCTGGCCGGATGCCCAGCGTGTCGGCGTTGTAGACGGTGGGGATCAGCGAGATCCACTCGGTCTGTTCGCCGGCAAATTTTTTCGAATCCTGGCCCTCCAGATAGAAGACCTTCCGGGGGGCCGTGCCCTGGTCGCCGATCTTCCGGCCCCCCACCTCGCCCTTGGTGAAGATCGACGAGATCTTGTCGGCCAGTTTGATCCGTTTGGCGTCCATGCCCTGGAGGTTGCCGGAGGGCAGGATCTTCTTGAGGCTGAAATACTCGGTGTCGACCAGGTCGAAGGAATTCGGCTGGGTGACGACGCGCTTGGTCACCTCGTCGGTCACCACCGGTATGTACTCGATGGTGAGGCCCAGATCCTCCTTCACCTTCCTGGCGATGTCGGCGGACTGGTTCACCGCGGTGCCGAGGTAGCGCAGGGTCACCGGCTCGGCGGCGTGCACCGCCGGGAAGCCGGTGACAGGCGTCGCGGCCAGCGCGGCGGCCCCCTTCAGGAGCGTGCGCCGGCTCGGCTTCGAGAAAGCATCCATCGTCGTCTCCGTACCGGTTACGCGTCGAGGCGGTGGGCGGCGGCCGCGTCCCAGCCGACCGGAATCGTATCGCCCGGGCGCAGCGGGCGGGCCGCGAAATCCGCGTCGCTGAGGATCGCCGTGAGGGCGGCGGGGCTCTCAGGCGCGCGCTCCAGCCCCTCTGCGTCGAGGCCGACATGGACGCTGGTGCCCTGGTACTCGACAGCCACCACCCGGGCCGGCCGCGCGGCGGGGCCGGCCTCGGCGCCGAGGCGCATCCGGTCCGCCCGCACGGCGATGAGCCCGTCGGGCAGGCGGATCACGTTGTGGCCGCCGATGAACCGGGCCACGAAGGCGGTCGCCGGCCGCTCGAACACGGTGCGCGGGTCGGCAGCCTGCTCGATCCGCCCGGCATTCATCACCACCACGAGGTCGGAGAGCGCCATCGCCTCCTCCTGGCTGTGGGTGACGTGGATGAAGGTGAGGCCCAGCTCGGTCTGGATCCGCTTCAACTCGACCCGCATCCGGACCCGCAGGAACGGGTCGAGCGCCGAGAGCGGCTCGTCGAGGAGCAGCACCTTCGGGCCGGTGACGAGGGCGCGGGCCAGCGCCACGCGCTGCTGCTGGCCCCCGGAGAGCTGGGCCGGCAGGCGCCCGGCGAGGTGGCTCATCTGCACGAGGTCGAGCATCGCCATGGCCTTGGCCCGGCGCTCCGCCTTGCCGATTCCACGCATCCGCAGGCTGAAGGCGACGTTGTCCCGCGCATCGAGATGCGGGAACAGGGCGTAGCTCTGGAACATCATGGCGGTGCCGCGCTCGGACGGCGCCGCGTCGCCCACCGCCTTCGGGCCGATCACCACGTCGCCCGCGCTGGCGCGCTCGTGGCCGCCGATCATCCGGAGCGTCGTGGTCTTGCCGCAGCCGGAGGGGCCGAGCAGGCAGCAATAGGCCCCGGACGGCACCTTCAGGTCGATGGCATCGACCGCGGTCGCCGCGCCGTAGCGCTTGGTCAGGCCGATCAGCTCGACATTCATGTGAGGCTCGCCTGCTTCCGGCGATGTGCAAGATACAAGAGTGGCACGATCACTCTTGAAGGCCGCGACACGCCCCCTCTCCCGTGCGGGAGAGGGTAGGGGTGAGGGACGAGAACGTTCAGGACGGGGCACACCCTTGCCATGCGCGCCCTATCCGGAAGCCGCACGCCCCTCACCCTGTCCCTCTCCCGCACGGGAGAGGGGACCCGCGCTCGATCCGGTCGACGCCGCGTCCGCAACATCGATTCCCCCTGTGTCGCCCGCCATCCGACACCGGAGAGCAAGCGGCGGGCCAAGGCTACGCCTCCCGCCGCTCGGCCGGATCGACCGCCCGGTCCAGCACCCGCCCGCGGCCCGGCTCGGACAGGACCCGGCCATCCTCGGCGATGACCTGCCCGCCCGCGATGGTCATCACCGGCCAGCCGGTGACCTCGAACCCTTCCCACGGCGTGTAGTCGGAGCCGTGGTGGAGGATCTCCTGGCGGATGGTCTCGCGCCGGTTCGGGTCCCAGAGGGTCAGGTCGGCGTCGAAGCCCGGGGCGATCGAGCCCTTGCGCGGGTACAGCCCGTAGAGCTTCGCGTGGTTCGTGGCGGTGAGCGCGGCGAACTGGTTGAGGCTGATGCGCCCCTTCGAGACGCCCTCGGAGAAGAACACCGGCAGCCGCGTCTCGATGCCGGGGATGCCGTTCGGGATCCAGCGGAAGGAGGTCTTACCCCGCGGGTTCAGCTTGCCCTGCGGGTCGTCGTAGCGGAACGGGCAATGGTCGGACGAGACCACGTCGAAGATCCCGCGCCGGATCCCCGACCACACCGCCTCCTGGCTCTCGACGTCCCGCGTCGGCGGCGAGCAGACGTATTTCGACCCCGCCATGGGGTCGTCCTGGCCGAGCCCCTTCATGTCCTCGGCCGTCAGGGTCAGGTATTGCGGGCAGGTCTCGGCCCGGATCTTCAGGCCCCGTCCCTGAGCCCAGGCGATCTGCTCGGTGGCCTCGCGGCCCGAGACGTGGACGATCACGATGGGCAGGTCGATCAGCTCGGCGTGGCTGATGGCCCGGTGGGCCGCCTCCCGCTCGACGATCTCGGGGCGCGACAGGGCGTGGCCATAGGGCCTGGTCTCGCCCGCCCGCTCCAGACGCTCGCTGAGGTAGCGGATCGCGTCGTAGCCCTCCGCGTGGACCATGACCCGGGCGCCCTGCCGCCGCGCGACGTGGAACACGTCGAGGAGCTGGCGGTCGTTCAGCACGAGGTCGTCGTAGGTCATGAAGACCTTGAACGAGGTGTAGCCGTCGGCGACCAAGGCCGGCAGCTCCTGGCCGAGCACCGCCTCGGTCGGGTCCGAGATGATCATGTGGATCGCCACGTCGACGTGGCACTGGCCCTCGGCCCTGGCCCGGTAGGCGTCGACCGCCCCGCGCAGGGAGGCGCCCCGGGGCTGGAGCGCGAAGGGCATCACGCAGGTGTTGCCGCCGGCCGCCGCCGCTCGGGTGGCGCTGGCGAAGTCGTCGGCCATGACGATGCCGGGGCCCGAATCCTGGGCGATGTGGACATGGCTGTCGATGCCGCCGGGCAGGACCAGCAGGCCGGAGGCGTCGATCACCCGGGCGGCGTCGGCGATGCCCTCGGCCACAGCCACGATCCGGCCGCCACGCACGCCGACATCCGCCCGCACCGTGTCGCTCGCCGTGACCACGGTCCCGCCGCGGATCGCCAGGTCGAATTCGGGCATGATGCGCTCTCCTCCGCGCCCGCGGGCGCCTGTCGGGACGGGCGGATGCATCGTCCGCGCCGATTCGGACGATGCGAGGAGGGCACAGCCATCCGGCGGGGTCCAGAGCGTGGTCGGGGGATCCCAAAGGGCTCACCCCTTGGGCAGGGGTTCGGGGGCGGTGCCCCTGAGGCCCCAGGGCTCCGCCCTGGACCCGCGAAAGGTCACGGACCTTTCGAAACCAAGATTTGGGTTCGGAGATTCGAGGGCGCGGCGTCGTGGAACTGACGCCAGACCCGCCGCATGTGGCGGGCCGAGCCGAAGCCCGCGCGGTCGGCGACCTGCTCCAGGGCAAGGTCGGTCTGGGCGATCAGGTCCCGGGCCAGCGCGATCCGGGCGCGGTTGACCGCGTCGGTCACCGTCATTCCGGCATGGACCCGGAACAGCCGGGCGAGGTTGCGCGGGCTCGCCCCGGCGAGGCGGCCGAGGATCTCGGGGGACCAGGCGCGGGCGGGTTCGGCGGTGATCGCGTCCTGGGCGCGGTGCACCACCGGGTGCAGGTGGCTGCGGCCTTCGAGCCAGGGTGAGAGCTGCGGGTCGTCGGGGCCGCGCCGCATGTAGACCACCAGGGTCCGGGCCGCCGCCAGCGCCGCGGCCGGGCCGGCCCATTCGGCGACGAGATGGAGCATCAGGTCCACGCCCGCGGTCACGCCGGCGCTGCTGAACCGGTCCCGGTCCTGCACGAACAGCCTGTTCTCCAGCACCCGCGCCTGCGGCGCCAGGGCGGCGAGCCGGGCGCAGCTCGCGTGATGGGTGGTGCAGGCATAGCCGTCGAACAGGCCGGCCCGGGCCGCCAGCAGCGTACCGTCGCAGACCGTCACCAGGGTGTGGCCCGGCCGGACCGCGCCGCGCAGCCAGTCGACGATCCGCGCTTCGGCGGCGCCCTCGTCCGGATCGGCCTCGCCGCCGAGCACCCGGGCCGACGCGCCCGGCACGAGCACCACGGTACCCGGCGCGATCGCCTCCGGCAGCGGCTCGGTGCCGCCGAGATCCAGACCGATCGAGCAGCGGGTGCGCGCCCGCGGCGCCACGTAGCGCACCGAGAACGCGACCCGCTCCTGAGCCGCCCCGGCGATGCGCAGGACCTCGACCGGTCCCGCGAGGTCGAGCAGCAGGGTGCGCGGCGGCAAGACCACGAGGACCGGGATGCGCCGCGCCGTCCCGCTCATGCCGCGACCGGCAAGTCCCGACCGGCGAGCGCCTGCTCCACCGTGGCGATGCGGGCGAAGCGGTCCACCAGCACCAGCTCGGTGCGGGCCTTGATGTCGTCCGCCGTGAACCGGCGTCCGGACGGATGGGTCATCGCGAAGGTCAGCGTCGCCTCGGTGACGTAATCCACCTGCCAGCCGCTGTCGGAGGCGTGGCGGGTGGTGGTCTCGCAGCATTGCTCGGTGCGGATGCCTGACACGATCAGGCGCCGTATGCCGTGCTGCGTCAGCCAGCCGGGCAGGCCGCTATCGACCAGGGCACTGTGCCGACGCTTGTGGAAGATCGCCGTCGGCGCGATCACGATCGGCTCCAGGGTGCGGACATGGCCGGAGGCGGCGGCGAAGGGACCGCTCTCGGCGAGGTGGAAGATCTGCAGGATCGGAATCCGGCGCGCCGCGGCACCGTCGATGAGCGTCTGCAGGCGCTCGGTGAAGGGCGGGACATCGGCGTCGTTCCAGAAGGGCCTGTGCCGGAAGGATTCCTGGACATCGATGACCAGCAGCGCAACATCGGACATTTCGTGTCTCCCGCTCGGTGAAGCGAGCCGCAGGATTCCTCGGCTTGACCCTGGGCGAAAGAAACCGCGCTGCCAGCCAGCGGACATATCCGGCCAATCTCCGGCGAGCAGGAGCACCGCATGACGGACCATCCCAGGACGATCTTCGTGCTGACCGGGGCCGGCGTCTCGGCCGAGAGCGGGCTCGGCACGTTCCGGGACCGCGGCGGGATCTGGGCGCGGTTCGACCCGATGCGGCTCGCCACCCCGGAGGCCTACGCGGCCGACCCCGACACGGTGCTCGACTTCTACGACCATCGCCGCCGCGGCGCGGTCGCGGCCGAGCCGAACGCCGCGCATGTCGCTCTGGCGCAGGCCGAGGCGCGGCTCGCCGCGCGGGGCGGGCGGCTGTTCCTGTGCACGCAGAACGTCGACGACCTGCACGAGCGGGCCGGCTCGCAGGCGGTCACTCACATGCACGGCGAATTGCTCAAGGCGCGCTGCTGCGCCTGCGGTGCGGTCACGCCGTGGCGCGCCGACCTGAGCCGGGCCGATCACTGCCCCGCCTGCGGCGCGTCGGGCCGGATGCGGCCGGACGTGGTCTGGTTCGGCGAGATGCCGATGCACCTCGACGCGATCGAGGCTGCGCTGGCCGGGGCGGACCTGTTCGTGGCCGTGGGCACGTCGGGTGCGGTCTACCCGGCGGCGGGCTACGTCCGGCAGGCCCGGGCGCTCGGCATCCCGACCTGCGAGGTCAACCTGGAGCCGTCCGACAACGCCGACGCCTTCGACGGGGCCCGGTACGGGCCGGCGAGCGCCGCGCTGCCGCGCTATCTGGCCGAACTCGGCCTCTAGGCGGGCCCGGGGGCGGCGGCGCGGGTCCATGAGGGTCCGTGAGAGTCCATGCGGGGACTCGGGACGGGCAACGGCCGGGTCCGACCGCGCGGCATTCGCGACCCGGTTTGCCAAGCTGTTGTGAGAACAGGATTTTTGGATCCGTGATCGCCCGGCTCCGGCCAGGATCAAAATCTTAAATGACGCGAATCACATCGGCGCGAGCTGTCAAGAACTGGTCGGGCAGTTGCCCACGGGTTACAACAGTCAAGCTCGGGATCGGCGTCGCGGCCTACCCGGGCGTTCGTTGAAGCCACAAGGGGAAGCAACTACCCATGCAGCACTTCACCGTAACCGACCGCGAGCGTGACACCGTCCTGGCGGCGCTGCGCTATTACCAGTTCTACCGGATGCAGGGTCATCCGTTCGATCCCCGCCAGGATCACCTGATCGACACCATCGCCGGCCGGGCCGGCGAGGCGCTGGACCTCGCCGAGATCGACGATCTCTGCGCCGGCCTGAACGGCAACCGGCACGCCCTCGCCGCCGCGGCGGCGGCCTAAGCACCTTCCGGGGCGGCCGAGGCCGTCCTCGACGACCCCGCGGCCGGCCCAGGGACGGGGCCGGAGGACGGGCCACCTCCGAGATGAGCGGGCTACCGCCGCCGGAGCGAATCCTCCTCACCGGGGCCGGGCTTCGCGCCCGCACGACACCCTGCCGACGCGCATCCGGGCCTGCCCGCAGCGCGTCGGTCCTATGGGCGGGGCCGCGCGGCGGCCCCCCCGAAAGGCCGGTTTCGCGTCCCGTCGAAACGTGGCCTAACGGATGCGCGACGGCCGCAGGGCCGCGCCTTCCGGGAGCGCCGAGGCCGATGATGCGGACGGGTTCGGGATGGATCCGCCGCGGCGCGCTGCGGGGCGCCGGCCTCCTGCTCCTCGGGCTGGCGCCCGCCAAGGCCGCCCCCGAGAGCGTCGCCACCGCGCTGGTCGTCTCGGTGGACGTGTCGCAATCCGTCGACGAATCCCGCTTCCGGCTCCAGATGGAGGGCATCGCGGAGGCCTTGGAAGATCCGTCGGTGATCGGCGCGATCACCGGCAATCCGGGCGGGATCCTGTTCGCGATGGTGACCTGGGCGGACCGGGCGAACCTCGCTGTCGGCTGGCGGCGGATCGCCAACCGCGTCGATGCTGCGGCGACCGCCGCCCTGGTCCGGGCCACGCCCCGGCAGGCCGGCGAGTTCACCTGCCTCGGCCAGATGTTCCGCACGGTGACCGACGCCGTGCTCCCGACGCTCCCGATCCCGGCCGAGCGCGTGGTGGTCGACGTCTCCGGCGACGGGATCGACAATTGCACCGACGCCGACAGCCTCGCGGAGGCGCATGCGGCGCTGCTCGCCACCGGCGCGACGGTCAACGGCCTGCCGATCCTGGTGCCGGGCGAGAACGACGTCGTCGGGGCCGGGGCCTATCGGGCGCCGGGCTACGGCCTGCTCCCGACCCCGCTGCCGCAGGAACGCACGAGCCTGGAGCAATGGTACCGCGCCCACGTCATCGGCGGCCCGGGGGCGTTCCTGCTGGCGGCCGCCGGTTACGGCGATTTCTCGCGGGCGTTGCGGCGGAAGTTCGTGATCGAGATCAGCGCGCTGGGCCGGTGAGGCGGCAAAGCCAGCCAGGGCTCACGTCGAACCCTTCCCCTCATCCTCAGGTGACCGCGCAGCGGGCCTCAGGATGAGAGAGGTGGCTTGGATCGATGCGGGAGCGGCCAGCCTCGCGCATCGAACCCGTCAGCCCGTTTTATGAAGTGCCTCAGGGTGTCCTCTTCAACTGCTGCTCGACGCGGGACAGGGCCGCCTCGCAGCCCTTGGCGTCACCCTTCGAATCGGCCGTGCGCGCCTCTTCGAGGGCGACCTGCGCCTGCTGGGCGGCATCCGCCCCCTGGCCGGCCTGGGCCGACTTTTCCGGCGGCGCCTCGGGGGATTCCTTCGCCCGCTGACCCTCCGTGCCGGTGACCCCCTCGCCGCCGCGCTTGGCGGCATTGCCCTGGCCGCTGGTCGAGGCGGAGATCGACTGCCTCATCTCGGACTGAACCCGCTTGGAAACGCTGTCGATCCGGTCGCCGCAGGGCGAGGCGAGGGCCGGGGCTGCCGTCAGGATCAGGGTCAGGCAGGCCGTCAGGGCGGGACGCATCATCGGGTCGGGTACTTTCCAAAAGAATGGGGCCGCAGGTTCCCCCTGCGGCCCCAACGTCTCGCGACGGGTGACGGTTCAGGCGCTCAGCTGATCGCGGATCGGCAATTGCCGGACCCGGCGGCCCGTGGCCGCGAAGATCGCGTTGGCGATCGCCGGCGCCACCGGCGGCACGCCGGGCTCGCCGACGCCGCCGAGCGGCCCGTCCCAATTGCCGGTCGGCACGAGGTGCACGCGGACCACCTTCGGGGCGGCGTCGATCCGGAGGACCTCGTAGCCGTCGAAGTTGTTCTGCACCGCCCGGCCCTGCTTGAAGGTGATCTCGGAGGTCAGGGCGAGCCCCATCCCCATGACCACGGCGCCTTCCATCTGCGAGCGGATGCGCTCCGGATTCACCTGCGGCCCGCAATCGACCGCGATGTCGATCGCCTTCACCTTCACCTGGCCCTTGTCGTCGACCTCCACCTCGGCCGCCACCGCCGTGTAGGTGACGAAGCTGTAGTGGCCGGCGATGCCGAGGCCGGTGCCCTTGGGCATCTGCCGCCCCCAGCCCGCGCCCTTGGCGGCCGCCTCGATCACGCCGCGCAGGCGGCCGGTCTCGATCGGGTAGCGCTTCGGGTCCTCGCCGTAGTTCCAGACGTCGCCGATCTCGGTCGGGCTGATCTTGCGATCGGGTCCGATGAGGTCGAGCAGGTACTCCTTCGGCTCGCGGCCGGCGGCGTGCGCCAGCTCCGACACGAAGGACTGGATCGCGAAGGCGTGCGGGATGTTCGACACCGAGCGGAACCAGCCGATGCGGACATGGGCGGCAGCCTCGGGGTTCTCCAGCCGCATGTTCGGGATGTTCAGCGGCGTGTTGACCAGCCCCATCCCGAGCTCGAACGGCAGCTCGTGCTTCGGATCGGGCGCGAAGATCGAGCCGATCGTCGGCGCCACCGAGCGGTGCAGCCACGCCACCGGCATGCCCTTGTCGTCGAGGCCGGCCTCCAGATGCTCCACCGAGATCGTGTGGTAGAAGCCGTGGTGCAGGTCGTCCTCGCGGGTCCAGGCGAGCTTCACCGGGGCGCCGCCCACGGCCTGCGAGCAGAGCGCCGCCTCGACCACGTAGTCGGGCTTCGACTTGCGCCCGAACCCGCCGCCGAGCAGCGTCACGTTCACCTTGACCTTGTCGTCGGGCAGCTTGAGCGCCTTCATCAGGCGGTCGTTGGCCGCCTGCGGACCCTGCGTGCAGGCCCAGGCCTCGCAGAACCCGTCCTTCACGCGGGCCACCGCGGCCGGGGGCTCCATCGGCGCCTGGGCGAGGTGGGGCACGAAGTACTCGGCCTCGACCCTGGTCTTGGCCTTGGCGAGGGCGCCGTCGACGTCGCCCTGCGTGCGCACGACCTTGCCGGGCTTGCGGGCCGCGGCCTCCAGCTCCTTGCGGAACGCGTCCGTGTCGTAGCCGGCGTTCGGACCGTCGTCCCAGGTGATCTTGAGGGCGTCCCGGGCCTTCAGGGCCGCCCAGGTGTTCTTGGCCACCACGGCGACGCCGCCGAGCGGCATGAACTCGGACGGGATCGTGCCGCCGTCGATCTTGAAGATCTTCACGACGCCCGGGACCTTCTTGGCCTCGCTGTCGTCGAAGGACTTCACCGTGCCGCCATAGACGGCCGGGCGCGCGACGACCGCGTAGAGCATCCCGTCGAGCTTGGTGTCGAGGCCGTAGACGGCCTTGCCGGTGGTGATGTCGAAATTGTCGATCAGCCCGACCTTGCCGGTGCCGATGTAGCGGAAGTCCTTGGGGTCCTTCAGCTTGACGTCGGTGGGCACCGGCAGCTCGGCGGCGGCCTGGGCCACGGCCCCGTAGCCGAGGGTGCGGCCCGACTTGGCGTGGGTCAGGGTGTGGTTGACCGCCGTCACCTCGGAGGCCGGCACGCCCCATTGCTTGGCCGCGGCCTGGATCAGCATCAGCCGCGCGGCGGCGCCGGCGTGGCGGAAGTGCTGGAAGAAGTGGCGGGTCGAGCGCGAGCCGTCGGTGTCCTGGTTGCCGAAGCGGGTCTCGTCACCCCAGGCCTGGACCACCTTCACCTTCGACCAGTCGGCCTCCAGCTCGTCGGCGACCGTGAAGGCCACCGAGGTCCGGATGCCCTGGCCCATGTCGGAACGGTGGTTGGTCACCGTGACGGTGCCGTCCGGCGCGATGGCGACGAAGATCTTCGGATCGTCGCGCCAGCCGTGCGGCATGCCGTCGGCGCCGAATTTTTGGGCCTTCTGCTCGGCGGTCTGGGTCTCGTCGGCTCGCGCCGGGCGCAGCGAGAGGGCCAGAACGAGAGCGCCGGCGCCGCCGAGGATCCCGCGGCGGCTGACATTGTCGAGGGCCGGCTTGGTGCCGGCGGCGAGCTGGGCGCTCATCTTCGCGTCGTGGATCACAGGCGCTCTCCCTTGGTGGCGGGCGCCGGCTGGCCGGCAGCCTGATGGATCGCGGCGCGGATACGCGGGTAGGTGCCGCAGCGGCAGATGTTGCCGCTCATCGTGTCGTCGATGTCCTGGTCGGACGGCTTCGGCGTGTCCTTCAGGAGCGCGGCGGCCTGCATGATCTGGCCGCACTGGCAGAAGCCGCACTGGGCGACGTTCTGGTCGCGCCACGCCACCTGCACCGGGTGGTTGCCGTCCGGCGACAGCCCCTCGATGGTGACGACCTCCTGGCCGGCGGCGGCCGAGACCGGGGTGATGCAGGCACGGGTCGCCGTCCCGCCGAGATGGATGGTGCAGGCCCCGCAGAGCGAGACGCCGCAGCCGAACTTCGTGCCGGTGAGCCCAAGTTCGTCCCGCAGGTACCACAGCAGCGGCATGTCGGGGTCGCCGTCGAAGCTGCGCGCAGCCCCGTTCACGGTGAGTTTGATCATCGTTGCGTCCTGTCTGGCGGCGCCGGAGCGGCGATCAGTCGGGTCTGAGCCGGGCCGGAGGCCAAGGCCGGATTTGCCGGCTAACGTTCACCGATGCGGCCGGGCCGCCGGGCTAACGCTCAAGCTCAGAATAATAAGTATTCTAAATCAGGCCTCGGGCCGGGCGCAACGCAGGGACGCGGCCGGTCATCCGCGAGTGGTTGCGCTCAGGACATGCCGCGTGCGGCGGCGCACATCGTCAGGGCGTGCGATCACAGGCAGCATGCCTCACGCGGGGCACGACGTGATCCACGACCGCGCGCACCCGGTGCGCGTGGCGTGCCGGGTGGCTTCGCTCCGCTCGCACAGGGAGCGCAGGGCCCTCGCTCCGCGAGACCTTGTCCGCGCCGATCGGACGCGCGTGGCCGTTCTACGGAATAGGAGAGCCGGCCCATGCCCGGGCTTTGCCCCCACCCGGGTGCCGGTCTCGTGGGCCGCGCTGACCTTGAGGTCGATGCCGGACCTCTGCATCGCTAAGTGGACGGCCCGCAGCGCATCGACGCCGGCCCCGAAATTGTTGCACGGCTCCTCGGGCCGGCCGATCGTGAAGCGGCAGATCCCGTGCCCGTCCGTGTCTTCCGGCGCTCGAGCCGGACCGCGCCGGGAATGTCCGCCACCGGCCCACGGATCGTCAGGACGCGCGCGCCGATGACCATGGCGGCGCGGCCCTCAGACCGTCACCTGCGTCCCCACCTCCACCACACGTCCGGTGGGGATCTGGAAGAAGTCCGTGGCGTCGTTCGCGTTCTTGGCGAGGGTGATGAAGATCCGGTCCTGCCAGAGCGGCATGCCCGAATGCGCCGCCGGCCGGATCGAGCGGCGCGACAGGAAGAACGACGTCGCCATGATGTCGAACTTGAAGCCCTGGCGGCGCAGCAGCACCAGCGTCTTCGGGATGTTCGGCGTCTCCATGTAGCCGAACTTCATCACGACCCGGTAGAAATGCGGGCCCACCGGCTCGATCCGCACCTTGTCGGCCTCGTTGGAGCGGGGCGTGTCCACCGTCTCGACGGTGAGGATCACGTTCTTCTCGTGCAGCACCTTGTTGTGCTTGAGGTTGTGCAGGAGCGCGGCCGGGGCGATCTCGGGATCGCTCGTCAGGAACACCGCGGTGCCGCGCACGTGGTGGGGCGGGCTCTTCTCCAGCATGCCGACCAGTTCCACGAGCGGCACGTCGGTCTTGCGGGTCTTGTTGAACAGGATCGTGACGCCCCGCACCCAGGTCCACATCAGGATGATGAGGCCGCCGGCGAGCAGCAGCGGCACGTAGCCCCCTTCCACCACCTTGATCAGGTTTGACAGCAGGAACAGGAACTCCAGGACGATGAAGGGCAGCATCACGGCGGCCGCCGCCACCGGCGACCATTTCCACATGCGCCACATCACCAGGAAGGTCAGCGAGGCGGTGAGCAGCATCGTGCCGGTCACCGCGATGCCGTAGGCCGAGGCCAGCGACGAGGAGGTCTTGAACAGCACCGCCAGCAGGACGACGCCCACCATCAGCAGCCCGTTGATCTGCGGCAGGTAGATCTGCCCGGCATGCGACTCGGAGGTATGGCGGATCTCGAGGCGCGGCAGCAGGCCGAGCTGGATCGCCTGCCGGGATAACGAGAAGGCGCCGGTGATCACCGCCTGGCTCGCCACCACGGTGGCGATCGTGGCGAGGATCACCATCGGCAGCAGGCCCCAGGCCGGCACCAGCTGGAAGAACGGGTCGGCGGTGTCGGGCTTCTCCAGCACCAGGGCCGCCTGCCCGAGATAGTTGAGGGCGAGCGCCGGGAAGACGAGGCCGATCCAGGCCAGCTGGATCGGCTTGCGGCCGAAATGGCCGAGATCGGCAAACAGGGCCTCGGCCCCGGTCACCGCCAGGAACACCGCGCCCAAGGCCACCAGCGCCCCGGTGCCATGGCCGAGCAGGTAGTTCACGGCGTGCCAGGGATTGACGGCGCGGAACACCTCCGGGTGCAGGCCGATATGCGGCAGTGCCGCCAGCGCCATGGCGAGGAACCACACGATGGTCACCGGCCCGAAGAAGGCCGCGACCTTGCCGGTGCCGCGGTTCTGCACGAGGAACAGCGCGACGATGATCACCACGGTGATCGGCAAGACGTAATCGTCGAGGGCGGGGGTGACGAGCTTCAGGCCCTCCACCGCCGAGAGCACCGAGATCGCCGGGGTGATCACCGCGTCGCCGTAGAACAGCGAGGCGCCCATCAATCCCAGCATGAACACGATGCGCGAGCCGCCCAGCGCCTTCCGGGCGAGCGCCATCAGCGAGAGGATGCCGCCCTCGCCGTTGTTGTCCATGCGCAGCAGGATCGCGACGTATTTCACCGTCACGATCATGAACAGCGCCCAGAGGATCAGCGAGACGGTGCCGATCACCTCCTCGGGCAACAGGATGCCGTCGGTCCGGGCCGGGACCAGCGCCTCGCGGAAGGCGTAGAGCGGGCTGGTGCCGATATCCCCGTAGACGACGCCGACGGA
Source organism: Methylobacterium sp. UNCCL125 (assembly GCF_900116795.1). Lineage (NCBI taxonomy): Bacteria > Pseudomonadati > Pseudomonadota > Alphaproteobacteria > Hyphomicrobiales > Methylobacteriaceae > Methylobacterium > Methylobacterium sp. UNCCL125. The sequence continues at coordinate 66,112 of NZ_FPBW01000021.1, forward strand.
GCCGACGAGGAGCGTCCAGAAGCCGGCATGGCCGTGGCGCGTCTCCGCCTTCTCGGGGGCATCGAGGGTGCCGGAGGTCGCCGGCCCGTGCATGGGCGTCTGGCCGGTCGTCTCGTCGGACGCCGCGGCGGCCTCCCGCGCGGCGTCGGGCGCTGCGGGCGCGGGCTGGGCTGCTACGCCGGGTGCGAAGTTGTGGCTCATGGGGATGTCGGAAGCTCGGGCGTGGCCGGCGCTTCGCGGTTCGGCTCAGGGGCCAGTCGGGGCCGGGCAGAACACGCGAACACTCCGCCGAACCGTGCGGGCCGGCCACCGGGCCGACCGCTCGCGGGATCGTGTGGCCTTGCTATCATGCCCTCGTGCGGCCGGAAACCGTGTGCCTCTGCGAAGATCGCGGAGCTGGGTCTCGGTGCGATTCAGGTCCGAATGCGATGCGCCGGAGGCGCGACACGCTCGCATGCCGACCCGATGCGCCGATGGATCAAGCGCCTGAACCGACGCGGGTTCTTGTTTCCGGGCCCGCTCGCGGAGCCCCGGAATGCCGGTGCGGTCGGAGGCGTCCTCTCGGGCGAGGACCGACTTCACCGAGCCGCGACGGGAGCGGGCCGGGGGTGTTTACCCCCGCACCGCACCTCACTCGGCGGCGGTGCGCGTCCCGCCCTGCTGACCGAATCGGCGCTGGATGTAGTCGATCACGATCGTCTCGAAATCCTTGGCCAGCGTCGGGCCGCGCAGGGTCATGGCCTTCTTGCCGTCGATGAAGACCGGCGCGGTCGGGGTCTCGCCGGTGCCGGGCAGCGAGATGCCGATATCGGCGTGCTTCGATTCGCCCGGGCCGTTCACGATGCAGCCCATCACGGCGACGTTCAGCCCCTCGACGCCCGGATAGGACTTCTTCCACTCCGGCATGGAGGTGACGATCCAGTTCTGGATGTCCCGGGCGAGTTCCTGGAAGGTGGTCGAGGTCGTGCGACCGCAGCCCGGGCAGGCCGCCACCATCGGCACGAAGGTGCGGAACCCCATCGTCTGCAGGAGTTCCTGGCTGGCCTTGACCTCGACGGTCCGGTCGCCGCCGGGCTCTGGGGTGAGCGAGTAGCGGATCGTGTCGCCGATGCCCTCCTGGAGGAGCACGCCGATGGCGGCGGAGGCGGCCACGAGACCCTTCGAGCCCATGCCGGCCTCGGTGAGGCCGAGATGGATCGCGTAATCCGAACGGCGCGCCACCTCGCGGTAGACGGCGATCAGGTCCTGCACGGCCGAGACCTTGGCCGAGAGGATGATCTTGTTCTGCGGCAGGCCGAGTTCCACGGCGCGGTCGGCTGAGCTGATCGCCGAGCGGACCATCGCCTCGCGCATCACCGCGCGGGCATCGATCGGCCGCGGCGCCTTGGCGTTCTCGTCCATCAGGTGGGTGAGCAGCTCGCCGTCGAGCGAGCCCCAGTTGGCGCCGATCCGCACGGTCTTGTTGTGCTTGATCGCCTGCTCGATGATCGCCGAGAACTGGGTGTCCTTCTTGTCCTTGAAGCCGACGTTCCCGGGATTGATCCGGTACTTGGCGAGCGCCTCGGCGCAGGCCGGGTGGTCGGCGAGCAGCTTGTGGCCGATGTAGTGGAAGTCGCCCACCAGCGGGACGTGGACGCCGATCCGGTCGAGGCGCTCGCGGATCTTCGGCACCGCCGCCGCCGCCTCGTCCCGGTCGACCGTGATGCGCACCAGCTCCGAGCCGACCCGGGCGAGCTGGGCGACCTGCGCCACCGTGGCGTCGATGTCGGCCGTGTCGGTGTTGGTCATCGACTGGACGACGATCGGCGCGCCGCCGCCGACCGTGACCGCGCCTTCGCCCTCGCCGACCGTCACGCCGACGGTGCGGTGGCGCGGCGCGGGGCCGGCGATTTCCGGGCCGCCACCGGCCAGCGGGTTGTCGGCGGCAGGGCTTTCGGAACGGGTGGCTTCCATGACTTCCATCGTGGACCTTCGCGGGCGCGCCTCACGGGACGCCGGAGCCTGAGGGCTGCCGGGTCTGTCCCGGGACACGCTTCGCCGGAACTTCGGGGCTGTCGCGGGTTAGCTGCGGACGACCCGGCGCCGCGTCAAGCCGGCGCCACGCAGGACAGCATCGCGCATGACAGCATCGCGGCTGTCATGTCGTATCCGGGCGCGGATGTCGAGTTTGCTGCACGTCCGCGCGGCGTTTGCCTTCGGCGCCATCGGGATTTCGTCCGCCTCTGTTGCCGATTCGCTCGGGTCGGCGGGGGCGCGGGCCGCGGGCCGCAGGCACGGCCGACGGTTGATGCTGCAATGCAGCATCCCATCTAAGCGGCCGGACCAGGAGGCCGACATGAGCGAGCAATCCGGCGGCGAGCCGCACAATCCGGCCACCGCCGTCCCCGAGTCACCCGTCTCGGACGTGATCGAGGCGCAGTCCGCCCAGGGGTCGGGCCACGTGCTGGCCGGGCCCAAGGCGGAGAAGCCGGTGGCCCTGGCGCTGCAGGGCGGCGGTGCGCACGGCGCCTTCACCTGGGGCGTCCTCGATGCGCTGATCGAAGATGGGCGTCTGGGCTTCGAGGCGGTCACGGGGGCGAGCGCGGGAGCGATGAATGCCGTCGTCCTCGTGGATGGCTGGCTCAAGGGCGGCCCGGACGGAGCCCGCGAGGGTCTGGAGCGGTTCTGGCGCGAGGTCAGCCTCGACGGCGACCTGGGCCCGGCCCAGCGCAACTTCGTCAGCGGCCTGTTCAGCCTGTGGAAGGGCAATCCGGTGGCCGAGTTCTGGGCCAAGATGCTGGCGCCGAGCCCCTACGTGTCGAACCCGCTCAACATCAACCCGCTGCGCAAGGCGCTGGCCGAGCAGGTCGATTTCGACCGCCTGCGCGAGGCCGACACGGCGGGCCTGTTCGTCTCGGCCACCAATGTCTGGACGGGCAAGCTCGCGGTCTTCGAGCGTGAGCGGCTGACCCTCGATCACCTGATGGCTTCGGCCTGCCTGCCTACCGTCTTCCAGGCGGTGGAGATCGATGGCGTGCCTTATTGGGACGGCGGCTATCTCGGCAATCCGCCGCTCTACCCCCTGCATCGCGGCGCCCAGACCCGCGACATCGTGCTCGTGCAGATCAACCCCGTGGAGCGGCGGGAGACCCCGCGCACGGAGGCCGAGATCCGCGACCGGCTGAACGAGATCACCTTCAACGCCAACCTGATGCGGGAATTGCGGGCGATCGACTTCCTCGACGGGCTGATCGAGGAAGGCGTTCTCGGCCAGGGCCAGTATCGCCGGGTCCTGGTGCACCGCATCGACGGGACCGACGCTTTGGAGGACTACAACGCCGCCTCCAAGCTCGACGCCCGCTGGACCGTCTTCAAGCGCCTGCGCGACAAGGGCCGCGCCGCCGCGCAAGCCTGGCTCGCGGAGAATTATGACGCAGTCGGCCGAGACTGTACGGTCGACCTGCAGCAGGCATATCAATGAGGTGATCCCCCGTCCGACCTGGCCCGTTGCGGCCGCGGGACGTCCGAGCCGGAGACCTGCCATGACGCTGCTGCGCCGCGAGGCTCTCATCCTGATCGGTGCCGGCCTTGCCGGCACCGCCCGCGCCGCCGAGGCCATGCGGGCCACGGACTTCGCCTTCGAGACGCCCGAGGGCGCGCCGATGCCGCTCTCGGCCTATGCGGGAAAGCCGATCCTGGTGGTCAACACCGCCACGGCCTGCGGCTATGCCGGGCAACTCTCCGGGCTCCAGACGCTCTGGACGCGGTTCGGCGACCGGGGGCTCACGGTCCTGGGCGTGCCCTCGCCGGATTTCGGCAATCAGGAGCCGCTGGACGGCCGGGCCATCGCGGAGGCCGCCCGGAAGAATCACGGCGTCACCTTCCCGCTCACCGCCAAGACCCGGGTGAAGATGCCGGGCGCCCACCCGTTCTACCGCTGGGCAGCGGCCGAGCGCCCGGCCGAGACGCCGCGCTGGAATTTTCACAAGTACTTGATCGCCCGGGACGGCACCCTGGCGGCGGCCTTCGCCACGCAGGTCGAGCCGACGGATCCGCGGGTGATCTCGGGCATCGCGGCAGCCCTCGATCAGGCCTGACATCCGAGACCCGGCCGGCAGGCGGGATTAAAAGGCCGCTGCCTCGCGTTCACATCCCATGGCATCGGACAAGAACACGCGCCCGGACCTCCTCGACCTGATGGTGCCCCTGCGGCGCTACGCGCGTTCGCTGACCCGCGACGCGCTGCGGGCCGACGATCTCGTGCACGATACCCTGGTGCGGGCGCTGGAAATGCAGGGCACGCTCCGGCCCAACACCAATCTGCGCACCTGGATGATGACAGTGCTGCACAACGCCTTCATCGACGAGCAGCGTCGCCGGCAGGTCGAGGCCCGTCACGCCGACACGCTGGTGCGGATGACCGAGGACATGGCCCCGCCGGCCCAGGAGGGCCAAGTGCGCCTCGCCCAGATTCGGCAGGCGTTCCTCAAGCTGCCGGAGGAGCAGCGCGCCGCGCTCCATCTCGTCACGCTGGAAGGCATGGCCTACGCCGATGCGGCAGCCGTGCTGGGCATTCCGATCGGCACATTGATGTCCCGTCTCGGCCGCGGCCGGGCGGCCCTGCGGGCCTTCGAAGAGGGGACGCGGGCCGACCGGGCCTCCGGCGAAGGGGAACCGTCCCGGGCACCCGAGACGCGTCGCGGGCCACCCTCCACCCTCCGGCTCGTCGTGTCCGACGAGCCGAAAAACGGGTCCCACTGGCACCTCCGACGCGCCGTCGGCGAGAGCTGAGGACCGCGCCGACACAGGTCCGGCGCCCGCGGGCGCCGGTGCCGATTGAACGATTGCGACCGGCGGATCGCCTCCGGGCACGCTGGATTCGAGGACTTTCACGATGATCGATCCGATCACAGACGACGATCTCATCGCCTTCGTCGACGGGCAGATCGACCCGATGCGCCGTCTCGACGTCGAGGCCCATCTCGCGGCCAACCCCGAGGCCGCGGCCCGGGTGATGGCCGAGATGCACGATCGCGACGCCCTGCGGGCCTGTTTCGAGCGCGTTCCCGGGCCCGGGCCGGACCGGAACGTCGTTCTGGCGCGTCGCTTCGACCGGAATTTGCGCTGGCGCCGGGTCGCCTCGCGCCTGAAGCGGGCCGCGGCCATCGCGGTGCTCGTGGGGGCGGGCTGGCTCGCCCATGACGAGATCGGCCGCTTCGGCGTTCCCGACACCCAGGCGGCGACGCCGGACCCGGCCCTGATCGCGGATGCGCGCCAAGCCCGGGTCGTCGCGCAGCTGCGCAAGAGCATGGGCGGCCAAGCCGACGATCCGGTCTACGACCGGCCGCGCCTGCGCTCGGCGACGGGCATCGATCTCCCGGCCCTGCCGGATGGCTGGCGCGTCCGCGACATCCAGGTCTTCCCCGCCCGGCACGGCACCGGGATCGAGGTCGCCCTGGAGGCCGGTCGGTTCGGCGAGGCGTCGCTGTTCGCAACCCGTGGCATCCGCGGCGGTCCGACGACACTCACCGGCTCGGATGACGGCGACGTCGTGTCGTGGAATGCCGGCGACACGGCCTACGCCCTGAGCGGCCCGCGGGACGACACGGATCTCCGGCAGGCGGCGCGCCTCCTCGGCGCGGCGATCCGCTGACGGCGTCCCGGCGGCACCCGGCCGGAGGGCGCTGACCCCGCCCCGGCCCCCTCGACAGGCCCCCTCGACAGGGCGCCCCGGCGGGTGCCAAAGATCGGCCATGCAGGCCGCGGATTCAGCACGGGACGATGACGGGCTCGCCGCCCTGTTCGAGGCCGCCCGGACGGTGCGTGACCGGGCGCATGCGCCCTATTCCCGCTTCCCGGTCGGTGCGGCGCTCCGCGACGAGCGCGGCGTCATTCATGCCGGCTGCAACGTGGAGAACGCCGCCTACCCGGTCGGGACCTGCGCGGAGGCCGGAGCGATCGCCGCCATGGTGGCGGCCGGAGGCCGGCGCATCGCGGCGATCCTGGTCTGCGGCGACGGCGTCGGCCTGGTGACGCCCTGCGGTGCCTGCCGCCAGCGGATCCGCGAGTTCGCCGGACCGGACACGCCGATTCATGCCGCCGGACCGGGCGGCGTCGCCCGCAGCTTCACCTTGGCGGAGCTGCTGCCGGAATCCTTCGGCCCGGAGACGCTGGGTGAGTGAGGCGGCTGCCTGCGACGCCCTGCGCGACGCCGGTTTCGCAGGACCCTACGCCTGCGCGGTGGTCACCGGCACCGGCCTCGGCGGCATCGCCGCCGCCCTCACGGATGCCATCGTCCTCGACTACGCGGCGATTCCCGGTTTTCCGGGGCCGGGCGTCAGCGGTCACGGCGGCCGGCTGCACCGCGGTCGCCTCGCTGGGCGGCCGGTCCTGATCTTCGAGGGGCGGGCCCACGCCTACGAGCGCGGCGATCCGGCGGTGATGCGGGTGCCCCTCGCTTGCGCCCGGCACCTCGGCGCCCGGCGTCTGCTGCTCACCAACGCCTCCGGATCGCTGCGGCCTGGGACGGGGCCGGGCAGCCTCGTGCTGCTCGCCGACCACATCAACCTGTCCGGCCTGAACCCGCTGATCGGCGAGGCCAGCGACGCCCGGTTCGTGCCGATGACCGCGGCCTACGATCCGGAGCTGCGGACGCGGCTGCGCGCGGCGGCGGCGGCCTGCGGCCTGCCCCTGGGGGAGGGGATCTACGCGTGGTTCTCCGGCCCGAGCTTCGAGACGCCCGCGGAGGTCCGGATGGCCGGCATCCTGGGGGCCGACCTCGTGGGCATGTCCACGGTGCCCGAGGTGATCCTCGCCCGGTTCCTCGACCTGCCGGTGGCGGCGGTCTCGGTGGTGACGAACCTCGCGGCCGGGATCGCCGGGGGGGCGCCGCACCACGCGGAGACGAAGGCGGTGGCGGCGCGGGCCGCGGAGGATCTCGGCCGCCTGATCCGGGCCTTCGTGGCCCATCTGCCCGATGGAGAGACCGCCGATGACTGAGTCCGAAGCCGGCGCGGTCGCCCGCCGGGCCCTGCCGCTCCTCGACCTCACCGATCTCGGCGAGACCTGCACCGAACCCAGGATCGACGCCCTCTGCCGGGACGCGAAGCGCGGCGGCGTCGCGGCGATCTGCGTCTGGCCGCGCTTCATCGAGCAGGGCGCGCGGGCGCTCGCGGGCACCGGCATCCGGATCGCCACGGTGATCAACTTCCCGGACGGTGGCGAGGATTGCGCCCGCGCCACCGACGACACCGCCGAGGCCCTGCGCGACGGGGCGGACGAGATCGACCTCGTCCTGCCCTACCGCGCCCTGTTGCGGGGCGAGGCGGCGATCGCCCGCGACATGGTGGAGGCGGTGCGCGACACCTGCGGATCCGCGATCCTCAAGGTGATCCTGGAAACGGGCGAGCTCGCCGATCCCGATCGGATCCGGGAGGCCAGCCGGATCGCCCTGGAGGCGGGCGCCGACTTCCTGAAGACCTCCACGGGCAAGAGCGCGGTCTCGGCGACGCCGGAGGCTGCCGAGGCGATGCTGGATGAGATCCGGGCGAGCGGCCGGCCCGCCGGCCTCAAGGTCTCCGGCGGCCTGCGCAGCATCGCCGACGCAGCCACCTACCTGGCTCTTGCCGACCGCCTCATGGGTCCCGCCTGGGTGAGCCCCAAGACCTTCCGGCTCGGGGCGAGCAGCCTGTTCGCGGCCTTGATCCAGGCCCGGGAGTCGTGAACGTGCGGCTGCCTCAGGAGACGATCCGGGCCAAGCGCGACGGCCTTCCCCTCGACCCGGAGGCGATCGACGCTTTCGTCCGTGGCCTCACCGACGGCACGGTGGGGGAGGGGCAGGCGGCGGCTTTCGCCATGGCGGTGTTCTTCCGCGGGCTTTCCCTTCCGGAGCGGGTGGCCCTGACCCGCGCGATGGCCGAGTCGGGCCGTGTCCTCGCCTGGGATCTGCCGGGGCCGGTCCTCGACAAGCACTCGACCGGCGGCGTCGGCGACGCGGTGAGCCTGCCGCTGGCGCCGATGGTCGCGGCCTGCGGCGGCTACGTGCCGATGATCTCGGGGCGCGGCCTCGGCCATACAGGCGGGACGCTGGACAAGCTCGGCAGTATTCCGGGCTATGACGCGACGCCCGGATTGGACGCGTTCCGCAGGGTCGTCCGGGACGTCGGCTGCGCGATCATCGGCCAGACCGCCGACCTCGCCCCGGCCGACCGGCGCCTCTACGCGATCCGCGACGTGACCGGCACGGTCGAGTCCCTCGACCTGATCACCGCCTCGATCCTGTCGAAGAAGCTCGCCGCCGGGCTCGACGGGCTGGTGATGGACGTCAAGCAGGGGGGCGGGGCCTTCATGGCGACGCTGCCGGAGGCGCGGGCCCTGGCCGAGAGCATCGTCACGGTGGCGGAGGGCGCCGGCCTGCGCACCGCCGCGCTGATCACCGACATGGATGCGCCGCTGGCCAGTGCGGCCGGCAACGCCGTCGAGGTCGCCTACGCGATCGCGTATCTGACAGGCGACCGCCGCGAGCCGCGCTTCCACGCGGTCACGCTGGCACTGGGAGCTGAGATGCTGGTCGTCGGCGGTCTGGCGCCGGACCGCGACAGCGCCGCCGAGCGACTGGAGCAGGCGCTCGCGTCGGGCCGGGCGGCCGATTGCTTCGCCCGCATGGTCACGGCTCTCGGCGGGCCGGGTGATCTGCTGGAGAGGCCGGCAACCTATCTGCCCGCGGCGCCGGTGCGGCGGCCGGTCCACCAGGAAGGGACCGTTGCGGCGGTCGCCACACGGGCTTTGGGCCTGGCGGTGATCGGGCTCGGTGGCGGGCGGACGCAGCCGGGGGACTCGATCGATCCGCGTGTGGGCTTCACGGATCTCGCCGGCCCCGGTGCGTCCGGTGGCCTGCTGGGGGTCGTCCACGCCGCCGATGAGGCCTCGGCGGATCGCGCGGAGGCTGCCTTGCGCGTCGCCTACCGGATCGGCGACGCGCCGTCGGAGCGGCCGCCCGTCATCGAACGGGTGAGGGCGGCATGAGGGCCGGCATGAGGGCCGGCGCGCGCCCCGCCTGAGCGAGACGCACGCCGTCAGTGCTTACCAGCGGCCGTAGCCGTGGCGATGGCCCCAGCCGCCGTGATGGTGGTGACGCGGGCCGAAGCCATGGTTGCGCCAGCCGTAATGGCGTCCCCGTCCCCAGCCGCCATGATGATGATGGCGCGGACCGAAGCCATGGTGGCCCCAGCCGCCGTGACGGGGACCGTAGCCGTAGCCATACTGGACGGTGTGGATGTCCCCGCTGTCAGCCTGAAGCCCGGCGTCGAGGCTCAGCGGAGCGGCCATGGCCGGGGCCGCAAAGGCCAGCCCGCCGAAGGCAAGGGCGGCTGCAAAGCGGGTCCGTGCAGTCTTGGTGAACATCGGCGCTTTCCTGTTCCACGCCGGCCGCGTTGGCGCGTCCGGCCGTGTCTCAGGTATGTGCCTTTCAAGTTGACGCAAACGTGACCTGTTCGCTCAGGCCGTGTTCATGTCAGGGTCGGCGATAGACCCAGACCCGGGCCGGGGGCAGGTTCAGCCAGACCCGGTTGGAACGGTCGGCGGTATAGCTGCCGGCTTCGCAACGGGCCGGGATCGGCGGCACGACCGCGTAGGTGAACTGCACGAACGGAGCCCCCGGCCGCATCAGGTCGTGGGCGGTGTTGAGCAGGTCCAGCCGCTGCTCCAACGGCTTGGTGAACAGCGGCAGGCTCGAGATCGTGGCCGCCGCGGGCTGCGTCAGCACGTCCTGAAGGCTCGCCCGCATGTTGTAGGCATCGCCCTGAATGACCCGCACACCGGGGAAGCGGTGGGTCAGGAGGCGGCAGAAATCGGGATTGAATTCCACGAGGATCAGGCACTCCGGCGCAACGCCGCGCCGGATCAGCGCTTCGGTCACGGGACCGGTGCCGGGGCCGAGTTCGACCACCGGTCCTTCCAGGCGCGGGTCGACATAGGCGGCCATGGTGCGCGCGAGCATCTTGCCCGACGGCGTCACCGCACCCGTGACGAGGGGCCGCTCGAGCCACGAACGCAGGAACCGGGCCTCGTCCTCCAGGGGGTCGCGCCGCGGCCCGAAAATCGCGCTCCTGCCGACAGGAGCCTTCGCGTTGGGACGGCGGAGCGGCGGCAAGTCCTGGATTCCTTGATGCCGAATGAGAATGAAAGGCTGAAGAACGGCGTTGTCTTACAGTCAAGGCGGCGCGTCGCCTAGGGTACCCAAGCCACGCCGGCCGCTTGCATAACGGGTCTTCCCAGGATTCGGATCCGGCTCACGGCCGGACCGCGCCCCCGAAGAAGTCCCGGACCTTCGAGAAGAAGCCGGCGGATTCGGGATGATTCTCCGGCGAGGCCGACTGATCGAACTCCTGGAGCAACTCGCGCTGGCGCTTGGTCAGGTTCTGCGGGGTCTCGACGAAGACCTGGATGTAGAGATCGCCGACCTCCCGCGAGCGGAGCACCGGCATGCCCTTGCCCTTGATGCGGAACTGCTTGGCGGTCTGCGTGCCCGCAGGGATGCGCACCTGCGTCTGCGAGCCGTCGATCACCGGCACGGTGATCTCGCCCGAGAGGGCGGCCGTCACCATCGAGATCGGCACCCGGCAGAACAGGTCGGCCCCGTCGCGCTGGAAGAATTCGTGCTGCTTGATCGACAGGAAGACGTAGAGGTCGCCGGCCGGCCCGCCGCGCAGGCCGCTCTCGCCCTCGCCGGCGAGCCGGATGCGCAGGCCGTCATCGACCCCCGCGGGCACGTTGATGGAGAGGGTGCGCTCGCGGTTGACGCGGCCCGCGCCCTGGCAGGACGTGCAGGGATCGTCGACGATCTCGCCGCGGCCGTGGCAGTTCGGACAGGTACGCTCGATGGCGAAGAAGCCCTGGGCGGCCCGGACGCGGCCGTAGCCCGCGCAGGTCGGGCAGGTCCGGGGCTTCGAGCCCGGCTTGGCGCCCGAGCCGTCACAGGCCTCACAGGTCACCGAGGTCGGGATCCGGATGGTCTCGGCCTTGCCGGTGAAGGCCTCCTCCAGGGTGATCTCGAGGTTGTAGCGCAGATCCGCCCCGCGCTCGCGGCCCGGTGTGCCGCCGCGCCCGCGCGCGCCGCCGCCGCCGCCGCGGCCGTCACCGAAGAAATTGTCGAAGATATCCGACATGAAGTCGCCGAACTCGTTGCCGAATCCGGGACCGCCGCCCCCGCCCTGGCTGAAGGCCGCGTGGCCGAACCGGTCGTAGGCGGCACGCTTCTGGCCGTCGGAGAGGCACTGATAGGCCTCGTTGATCTCCTTGAACTTGATCTCGGCGTCCTTGTCGCCGGGATTGCGGTCGGGATGAAAGGTCATCGCGAGCTTGCGGAAGGCGACCTTCATCTCGCTTTCCGTGGCGGTCTTGGTGACCCCCAGGATCTCGTAATAGTCCCGCTTCGACATCCCAACCCGTCTCCGGACAATCCATCCGCGCCCTGTCTCGGGGCGCGGCGCGGCCGCCTCGCAGGAGGCGTCCAGACGGCGCCGTGATCCCTGGACCCCGCCGCGCCGACGCCCGCCGCGGCGGGGCTTCGGGACGCGGGTTTGCGCAGGATGTGCGGACCGATGCACGTCGCGATTCGCGCTCTAGCACGGGCCGGCAGCCCGCGGCTCCGATCCGGGCGATATCCCGCGTCCTGCGGCGCCTGCGCAACAGCGCGTGTCAAGCAAAGGCGGGGCCGGATCGCTCCGGCCCCGCACGGTCGTCTCCGACCCGCGCCTCAGGCGCGCTTCTTCTGGTCCTTCTCATCGACCTCCTGGAAGTCGGCGTCGATGACGTCGTCCTTCTTCTCGGAGGCCGCCTCGGCACCGGCGTCGGGGCCGGCCGCCTGATTGGCGGCGTACATGGCCTCGCCGAGCTTCATCGAAGCCTGCATCAGGTCCGTGGTGCGGGCCTTGATGGCTTCGACATCCTCACCCTCGAGGGCGGTCTTGAGCGCGGTCATCGCGGTCTCGATGGCGCCCTTGTCGGCGGCCGGGACCTTGTCGCCGTACTCGGTCACCGACTTCTCGGTGGCGTGGATCAGGCTCTCGCCCTGGTTCTTCACCTCGACCAGCTCGCGGCGCTTCTTGTCGGCCTCGGCATTCGCCTCGGCGTCCTTCACCATCCGGTCGATGTCGGCGTCCGAGAGGCCGCCCGAGGCCTGGATGCGGATCTGGTGCTCCTTGTTGGTCGCCTTGTCCTTGGCCGTCACGTTGACGATGCCGTTGGCGTCGATGTCGAAGGTCACCTCGATCTGCGGCATGCCGCGGGGCGCCGGCGGGATGCCGACGAGGTCGAACTGGCCGAGCAGCTTGTTGTCGGCCGCCATCTCGCGCTCGCCCTGGAAGACCCGGATCGTGACGGCGTTCTGGTTGTCCTCCGCCGTCGAGAAGGTCTGGGACTTCTTGGTCGGGATCGTGGTGTTGCGGTCGATGAGCCGGGTGAACACGCCGCCCAGCGTCTCGATGCCCAGCGACAGCGGGGTCACGTCGAGGAGCAGCACGTCCTTGACGTCGCCCTGGAGAACGCCGGCCTGCACGGCGGCGCCGATGGCCACGACCTCATCCGGGTTGACGCCCTTGTGGGGCTCCTTGCCGAAGAAGGACTTCACCACCTCCTGGATCTTCGGCATGCGGATCATGCCGCCGACCAGCACCACCTCGTCGATCTCGGAGGCCGAGACGCCGGCATCCTTGAGCGCCTTGCGGCAGGGCTCGATCGTCCGCTGCACCAGATCGTCGACCAGCGACTCGAACTTCGCCCGGCTGAGCTTCAGCGCGAGGTGCTTCGGGCCGGTGTTGTCGGCGGTGATGTAGGGCAGGTTGATCTCGGTCTGGGTGGCCGAGGACAGCTCGATCTTGGCCTTCTCGGCCGCCTCCTTGAGGCGCTGGAGGGCAAGCTTGTCCTTGGTCAGGTCAATGCCCTGCTCCTTCTTGAACTCGGAGGTCAGGTATTCGACGATCCGGTTGTCGAAGTCCTCGCCGCCCAGGAAGGTGTCGCCGTTGGTGGACTTCACCTCGAACACGCCGTCGCCGATCTCGAGGATCGACACGTCGAAGGTGCCGCCGCCGAGGTCGTAGACCGCGATCGTACCGGCCTTCTTCTTGTCGAGGCCGTAGGCGAGCGCCGCCGCGGTCGGCTCGTTGATGATGCGCAGAACCTCAAGGCCCGCGATCTTGCCGGCATCCTTGGTGGCTTGGCGCTGGGCGTCGTTGAAGTAGGCGGGGACGGTGATGACCGCCTGCGTCACCGGCTGGCCGAGATGGGCCTCCGCGGTCTCCTTCATCTTCTGCAGCGTGAAGGCGGAGATCTGCGACGGCGAATACTTCTTGCCGTCCGCCTCGACCCAGGCGTCGCCGTTGTCGCCGCGGGCGATCTTGTAGGGGACGAGGCCCTTGTCCTTCTGGGTCAGCGGATCGTCGTAGGTGCGGCCGATCAGCCGCTTGATGGCGAAGAACGTGCGCTCTGGGTTCGTGACCGCCTGGCGCTTGGCCGGCTGGCCGACGAGCCGCTCGCCGTCATCCGTGAAGGCGACGATCGACGGCGTGGTGCGCGCGCCTTCCGAATTCTCGATGACCTTGGGCTGCGTGCCATCCATCACGGCCACGCAGGAATTGGTGGTGCCCAGGTCGATGCCGATAACTTTACCCATGGCGGGATCCCTCTTTTCGTCGCGTTCAAGCAGACCGCCGAGCCCCGAAGCAGCTCGGCCCATGGCGGTGTACGGAGGTGATGTGAGTATGGGACCCGGGCCGGATCAAGGGCCGTGAACGGCTGAAACCCAGCGCGCAATCCCGCGTCGAGGGCGATATAAGAACCCCGTTCCGGGCTCGCAAGGCAAAGCCTGCGCGGCGGCATTCATCCCGCACAGGCGCGCCATATCCTTGTCATTCCGGCAGGATCTCGCCGCAGGGCCGCCCTCTGCCCGGCGGCGTGACTGCATTTTGTTGCTTCGCTGCCACGTCGGCGCCATCGACGCCGTGTTAACGCTTCGACAAGGGGTTGCGCGTGGCCCCGCCACTTCGTGTCCCCGTCGTAGAGTCCGATGCGCCCGATCCGCAGTCTCCTGCTTCCGATCCTGGCGGTCGCCGTCGCGGCGCCCGGGATGCTCGCCGCCCCTCCGGCGCAGGCCCAGAATTTCTTCGAGCGCCTGTTCGGCATCAAGCCGGAGCGGCCGCCGGTGCCGCCCCGCGGCCTCCCAGAGGCGCCGCCGGCTCCCGCCGCGCCGGGCGAGCCGGGCCCGCCCGCGGCCCCTGAGGCGCCCCGGCCCGCCCCTGCGCCGGCCCGCCCGATCGTTCTGAAGACGCCCTCCGAGGACGGCGTGATCGGCCAGGATCTGCAGCTCAACGGCCTGTCCGGAACCCTGAAGCTGGAACGGTCCGGCACCGCCGTCACGGCGCGGATCAAGCTACCGGGGACCAAGATCTCGCAGCCGGCGGAATCGTGCACGGTTCCCCTCGCCGGCGGCAACCCGGTGACGCTCAGCGCCGAGGGCAAGCCCGAGGGCGTGCCGCGCTTCGAGGCGGCCGGGGCCGAGTGCCCGCTGCGCTTCGACGTGACCGAGGGCGGCGTCCTGGTCTCGAGCCTCGGTGCGGGCCCGATCTGTACCTTCTCGGCGGCGGATTGCGCCACGACGCCGGTGGGCCTCTGGGGGCCGGCCGCCGCCACCCTGATCCCGCGGGCCGGCGAGTTCGACACCGCCCGGGGCGTCGCCGACAAGGCCGTTCGGGACAATTACAAGCTGATGACCCAGCGCGCCCGGCGCGAGGACGTGCGGCCGATCGTCAGCGAGCAGGCGGCCTTCTCGTCGGACCGGGAGCAGCTCTGCCGCACCTATGCGCGGGAGGGCACACACGGGTTCTGCCACCTGCGGGTGACGGAGAACCGCGCCCTGGCCCTGGCGACCCGGCTCGGCGCCAACACGGCGACGCCCACGGCCGCCGTCGCGCCGCGCAGGCCGCGTCCCAAGCCCGCCGTCGAAGGCATGAACCCGGACGCGGCCGGCGGCGGCGACGTGCTTCCGGAATAGGTGGAGGCGCGGCGCGCCGGCTCCGTCGGCCCGGCGCTCTGACGCCCGCGGCATCGCGAGCGCTGGGCCGCGGCCCAGGGCGGCAGGAGGCCGGACAGCCTGGGCTGGCGGGATTGCCCCGCTCGCAAGCACCGGGGCGCCGCAAATCTCCGAGGTCGGTGCCGATCAGGCCCGGCCGGCGGTCATCGACAGCATCGCCGGGTCGATGCCGTTGGCCCGCAGGGCGAGGTCGTACTTGGCGTCGAGGTCGGCGTTGAAGATCAGGGCGGGATCGGCCGGGCAGTTGAGCCAGCCGTTGGCCATGATCTCGCTCTCCAGCTGACCCGCCTGCCAGCCGGCATAGCCCAACGCGAGCACGGCGCTCGCCGGCCCCTCGCCGCTGGCGATGGCGCGGAGGATCTCCACGGTCGCGGTCAGGCAGATTCCGTCGTCGATGATCAGCGTCGATTGCTGGATGTGGAAATCGTCGCTGTGGAGCACGAAGCCGCGCCGTCCTTCCACCGGACCGCCCATCAGGACCGGCATGTGGCCGACCCGCTCGCGGAGGCGAATCGCATCCGCCTCGGGCGCCACGTCGAGCTGGACCAGGAGGTCCGGCATGCTGATGTCGGTCGCCGCCTTGTTGACGATGATGCCCATCGCCCCGTCGGCGGAATGGGCGCAGACATAGATCACCGAACGGGCGAAGCGCTCGTCGGCCATGCCGGGCATGGCCACGAGGAATTGCCCGTCGAGGAAGTTCGGACCCGACAGCTCCGTCTGAAGCGGCGACGCGGCCTTGCCGGCCAGCGAAGACGCTGCCGACGGGGGATCGGGCCTGCGGTGCGGAGGGTGCGCCATACGTCCATGCTACGCCCCGTCTCCTAGTTGTCCAGCGGGCAATAGGGACGCAGCAAGCCTCCCCCAAGCTTGTGCGCGTCGCAATCCGTGTCCCGCAATGCCGAGGACGGTCCGGGTCGCGGCCGGCGCGGTTGCGGCCGCGGCCCGATGGTCACGGCGGGTGTCGTGCCCTCTCCCGCTCTCGACGTTGGGGAGCAGAGGGCGCGGATCGAGCGGTCTCACAAGATCGAGCGCCTCGGCATCAAGCGCCTCGGCCCGTGCGTGTGGTTCAAGCCGGACTGGGCCGCATCCTCGACAGGCATCCCCTGCCACGCTAGGTCAGGCGCGCTGCTCACGCGTGCCATCCCAGCGCGCGACAACGAGGGACCCGCGATGATCCAGGTCGGCGACCACCTGCCCCAGGCCACCTTCCGGGTGATCGGCCCCGAGGGCCCGATCGCGCGCACCACCGACGACGTGTTCAAGGGCCGGCGCGTGGTCCTGATCGGCGTGCCGGGCGCGTTCACCCCCAGCTGCCACCGCAACCACCTGCCGGGCTTCGTCACCCACAAGGACGAGATCCTCGGACGCGGCGTCGATGCCATTGCGGTGACGAGCGTCAACGACGTGTTCGTGCTCGACGCGTGGTCGAAGGCGAGCGGCGCGGAAGGGCTGGAATTCCTGGCCGACGGCAACGCCGATTTCGCCAAGGCCATCGGCCTCGAGATGGACGGCACGGGTTTCGGCCTCGGGATGCGCTCGAAGCGCTACTCGATGCTGGTCGAGGACGGCGTCGTCCGGATCCTCAACGTCGAGGAGACGCCCTCGAAGGCGGAGGCCTCGGGCGCCGAGGCCCTGCTGAAGGTCCTCTGACCGCGCCGCGCTCCGCGGATCGGCCCTTTTAAGGCCACGATCCATCCGCTTGTGTCGCCGGGCTTTGCCCGGAGACCGGCCCCGAGGACCGCATGGCCTTCCTGAACGATCTGCCCATCGCCGAGCTGATCGCGAATTACGGATACATCGCGATCTTCGTGATCATCACCCTCGAGAGCGCCGGCGTGCCATGCCCCGGCGAGACGGTGCTGATCTCGGCCGCCGTCTATGCGGGCAGCACCGGCAATTTGAATATCGGCCTGGTCATCGCCGCGGCCGCGGCGGCGGCGATCCTGGGCGACAATGTCGGCTATTGGGCGGGGCGGCGCTGGGGCATGCCGCTGCTCCTGCGCTACGGTCACCTCATCGCCCTCGATCACGGGCGGCTCAAGCTCGGCCAGTATCTGTTCCGCCGGCACGGAGGCAAGATCGTGTTCTTCGGCCGCTTCACCGCGATGCTGCGCGCCTACGCGGCCGTGCTCGCCGGGGTCAACCGTCTGGATGCCCGGCGCTTCTTCGCCTTCAACGCCCTCGGCGGCGTCGTCTGGGCCGGCAGCATGGGGATCGGCTCCTACTATTGCGGGCGCCAGATCGAGCACATCGTCGGCCCGGTCGGCCTGACCCTGCTGGCGCTCGTGGTGTTCGGAGGCCTGGCCCTCTGGCTGTTCGTGCGTCGGCACGAGGCGCGGCTGCTCAGCGAGGCGGAGACCGCCATCCCCGGGCCGCTTGCCTGACGACCGTCACGCCTCTGCGAGATCGTGCGCGTCGAGGGTGTCCAGCGCCTCGTGATGCATCAGGAGCACGCCGGTCGCCGTGGCGAGCCGGCGCGCGGCCGGGGTGAAGCCGGCATTGGAGACCACGGCGGCCCGGTCCCCGTCCCAGTAGCGCAGCGCCGCGGCCGCTTCCTGCACGGCGGCGTTGCCGACGGGCTTGCTCAGCCGCTTGCATTGCACCACGAGGCGCAGGCCGTCCTGCACCGCGACGATGTCGGCGCCCTGGTCGCCGCTCGCCGGCGTCCGGTGCGTCCGCCAGCCCGCCCGGGTCAGGCGCTCGGCGCAGTAGCGCTCGTAGTCCAGCCCGTCCCCCGGCGCCTCGTCCTCCTCCGGGAGGGCGACGGCCGCCGCCTCGGCCTCGATGATCGCCAGCATCCGCTCGTGCTCCACCTCGGCGAGGTCGGCGAAGCGGGGGCCGAGCTGCGGCAGGACGGTCCGGTCGAGAAAGTAGTCCCGCTCGCGCAGCCAGCCGTCCTCGATCCAGTTGCCGTAAGGATCGCAGTAGCTCTCCTGACGCCGCCGCAGCGCCAGCGTGTCGGCATGCGCCCGGGCGATCCGCCGCACCCGGGCACGGAAGCGGCGCTTGCGCCCGAGATGCCGGAGCAGGACCAGGACGAGGGCCAGGCCCGTCGCGGCCAGGGCCGGCCGGCCGTACCAGAGCCCGAACGGAAGGCCGATCACGGCCGTCCAGAACAGGCGGGCAACGGGATTGGGCTTGCCGGGCATCGGGTCTCTGAGGCGCTGACGGGCCCCTGACCCTCGCAAGCTTGGCTTGCCCGATGCCTAACCCGGATCCGAAAGCTGTGGACGCGCTCGGCGCGCCCTCAGCCCTTCCGCCGCTGGTGGCCGAGGCCCATGCTCTTGGCGAGACTGGAGCGCGCCGCGGCGTAGTTCGGCGCCACCATCGGATAATCGGGCGGAAGGCCCCATTTCGTCCGGTATTCCTCGGGCGTGAGGTTGTAGTGCGTGCGCAGATGGCGCTTGAGCGACTTGAACTTCTTGCCGTCCTCCAGACACACGATGAAGTCGGGCTGGACCGAGCGCCGGACCGGCACGGCCGGCCGCAATTCCTCCGTCGGCGTGATGGCCGGCTCGCCGAGACCGTGCAGCGTCGCGTGGATGGCCGCGATGAGCCCGGGCAGCTCCGGCGCAGGCACCGGATTGTTGCTCACGAAGGCCGACACGATGTCGACGGACAGCGCGAGATAGTCCGGTTGCCCTTCACCCGTGGCGTCCATCCCATAACCTCCTGTCGATCCCGGCTCGCCGCCAACCCGAGGTGCCGGCCGGAATCTGTCTCTGCTCAACCCGATACAGGGTAGTTAAGCAGCAGTTACTATGGTGGTGGGAATTTAATAGCAAGACCAATCTACACACGCCCACAACTGCCGTCTTGGAGTGGATAAAGCGCGCTGGATATTGGACAAAAGGACGTCGCCAACGATGCCGTCGGGGCGATCGTTCGGTGTCCCCATGTCGCGTGCCGCTCGGGCGTTGCAGGCGCGCCGGATCGCGCCATCTGAGGGGGGGCAGTGGGCGTTCCATGAGCCGTGCCCGATCGGACGAAGCGGGGGACCAGAT
This sequence comes from Methylobacterium sp. UNCCL125, assembly GCF_900116795.1. Lineage (NCBI taxonomy): Bacteria > Pseudomonadati > Pseudomonadota > Alphaproteobacteria > Hyphomicrobiales > Methylobacteriaceae > Methylobacterium > Methylobacterium sp. UNCCL125. Next base: position 85,183 of record NZ_FPBW01000021.1, read on the forward strand.
GCGTGCCGGCACGAACGGCCTGCGGAAGCTCATCCCGTGACGGCGGCGCCGTGAGCCGCCGGTCATGAGCACATACCGGTTCGACAAACTGCTGGCGCCCCGGTCGGTCGCCCTGGTGGGTGCGGTCGCCCGCGTGGGCTCACTGGGGCGCAGCGTGTTCGACAGCCTGCGCGCCGCGGGCTTTCCCGGCGCGATCCTGCCGGTCCAGCCCGATCAGGCGACGGTCGAGGGGCTGCCCTGCGTGCCCAGGGTCGCGGATCTCCCCGTCGCCCCCGATCTCGTTCTGATCGCGGTGCCGCCGCCGCGCGTGCCCGAGGTCGTCGCGCAGGCCGCCGCGATCGGCGCCGGGGCGGCGGTGATCCTCACCGCCCGGCTCGGGTCCGAGCCGGACGATCCCGGCCCGGTCGCCCACCGGATCGCCCGCGCCCACGGCCTGCGCCTGCTCGGTCCCGACAGCGCCGGCCTCGCGGTGCCGGGTGCCAAGCTCAACGCCAGCCTGTTCGCCCATGCCCCCGCGTCCGGCGACCTCGCCCTCGTCTCGCAATCCGGCACGGTCGCGGCCGCCATCGTCGCCTGGGGCGCCCGCCACGGGACCGGCTTCTCGGCGGTTCTCTCGCTCGGCAGCGTCCTCGATATCGGCGTGGCCGATTGCCTCGACCACTTCGCTGCCGATTATCACACCCGCGCGATCCTGCTCTGCCTCGACAGGGTCGCGGATGCCCGCCGCTTCATGTCGGCCGCCCGGGCCGCCGCGCGGGCCAAGCCCGTCGTGGTGCTTCGGGCCGGCCGGCACCGCCCGGACACGCGCGCCGCCGCCACCCATACCGGCGCCCTGGCCCGTCCGGATGCGGTCTACGCGGCGGCGTTCCGGCGGGCGGGCCTGCTGGCCGTGCCGGACCTCGACGCGATGTTCTCCGCTGTGGAGACCCTGGGGCGCCAGCGGCCCTTTCCGGGCCACCGGCTGGCGATCGTGTCGAACGGCCGCGGCATCGGGCTGCTCGCCGCGGATCGGCTGATCGAGCGGGCCGGGACCCTGGCGGCGCCCGCCGAGGCGGACGGCCGCGCGCCGGGCAACCCTCTCGATCTCGGCATCGATGCCGCCGGGCCGGCCTTCTCCGCTGCGCTGGCACCCCTGCTGACCGATCGGACGAGCGACGCCGTGCTGGCGATCCATGTGCCCACGATTCGTTCGGAGGCGGGCGCGGTGGCGCGTGCCATCGCCGAGACGGTCGAGACCGCCCGGGCCGGCCAATCCCGCAAGAAGCCCGTCTTCGCGGTCTCGCTGGGCGACGCGGAGGCGGGGCGCGAGACCTTCGCGCAGGCCGGGATCCCGCACTTCACCACCGATTCCGAGGCGATCGAGGGCTTCCTGCACCTCGTGCGCTACCGCGAGGCGCAGGACGACCTGATGCGCACGCCGGACTCGCTGCCGCGGGACTTCTCCCCCGACACGGCGCGGGCCCGCTCGATCGTCGCCGGGGCGCTGCAGCAGGGGGCCGCCTGGCTCGACCCGGTGGCGGTCAACGGCCTCTTGGAGGCCTACGGGATTCCGACCGTGCCGATCACGCTGGCGCCCGACAAGGACGCGGCGGCGGCGGCCGCGTGGCCGATCATCGCGGCGGGCGGTACGGTGGCGCTGAAGGTCGTCTCGCCGGACGTGGTGCACAAATCCGACATCGGCGGCGTCCATCTCGACCTGACCAGCGAGGCCGACGTGGCGGACGCGGCCCGCAGCATCCTGGCCCGCGCGCGCCGGGAGCGGCCGGATGCCCGGGTGACCGGTTTTGCCGTGCAGCCGATGGTCCGCCGCGGCCAGCGCCGCGAGCTGATCGCCGGGCTCGCCGAGGATGCGGTGTTCGGCCCGGTCGTGGTCTTCGGCCGGGGCGGCACCGCCGTGGAGGTGATCGACGACCGCGCCCTCGGCCTGCCGCCGCTGGACCTGACCCTCGCGCGCGACCTCATCGCCCGCACCCGGGTCGCGCGGCGCCTCGAAGCCTACCGCGACGTGCCCGCCGCCGATCTCGGGGCGATCGCGCTGACGCTGGTGAAGCTGTCCCAGCTCGCCGCCGACCTGCCGCAGGTGCGCGAACTCGACATCAACCCGCTTCTGGCCGACGAGACCGGCGTGCTGGCCCTCGACGCGCGGGTCCGGATCGGGCGCGCCGAGCGCGGAGCCGACGGACGCGGCCATCCGCGCTTCGCGATCCGGCCCTACCCGGCCGAATGGGTCCGGACGCTCAACCTCAAGGACCGGACGGTGCGGGTGCGGCCGGTGCGCCCGGAGGACGAGGGCCTGTTCCTGACCTTCTTCAAGGGACTCGACCCGGAGGATCTGCGGCTGCGGTTCTTCGGCCCGGTACGCGAGTTCAGCCACGCCTTCCTGGCGCGTCTGACGCAGCTCGACTACGCCCGCGCCATCGCCTTCGTGGCCACGGAGATCGAACCGGGCGGCGGCGAGCGCATGCTCGGCGCAGTCCGGCTGCATGCCGACGCCAACCATGAGAGCGGCGAGTACGCGATCGCGGTCGGCCGCGATGCCCGGGGGACCGGCCTCGCCTTCGCGTTGATGCGCCTCATGATCGACTGGGCGCAGTCCGAGGGCATCGGGCGGGTCGAGGGCACGGTGCTCGCCGAGAACCGGCCGATGCTGGCGGTGTGCCGCCGCCTCGGGTTCACGCAGGGGCGGGATCCCGACGACCCGGGACTCGTGAAGGTGCACCTCGATCTCGCCGGCAGTTAGCGGCGGCGCGACGAGGCCGGACCCGACATCGGCCGTGCCGATGCCGGGAGGCGCGGCTCAGTGGCCGCTGTCGGTCGCGTTGCGGGTGGTCTCGTAGAGGAACCACGTGCGCTCCTCGGACTGGTCGATCCATTCCTCCAGCTGCGAGGTCGTCGCAACGTCGCCCGCCTCATCGGTCACGCCGTGGAGCGTGCGCATGTTGGCGGTGAGGGCCTTGTTGTCGTCGCGCAGCTCCTTGAGCATGTCGAGGGGCGAGACATACTCGGCATCGTTGTCGGCCACGCGGGTCAGGCTCTTGGCCTGGCCGAGCGAGCGCAGCACCGTGCCGCCGATCTTGCGGGCGCGCTCATTCACGGCGTCGATGATCTCGAAGATCTGAGCGGCCTGCTCATCCAACAGGAGGTGGTAATCGCGGAAGTGGGGTCCGCTCATGTGCCAGTGAAAGTTCTTGGTCTTGATGTAGAGGGCGAACAGGTCCGAACTCAGGATCGTCAGGCCCTCGGCGATCGTCCGCACGTCGTTCGGATCAAGGTCGGTCGGGGTGTTCAGCCGCGCGCTCTCGATGCGGCTGCTCGGCTTGGCCTTGGCCATGGTGGTCTCCAGTCTGATTCCGCGGCTCGGCGCGTCGCCCCGTCTTGCTGAAAACGGGCCGATGCGCGTTCCCTGAGCCAATGACGGGCCTGCCGGGAGGTTCCGGTGGACCGAGAATCGCATGGCTGGGTTGGGCTTAGCGGATAGGTTCGACAGATTCCAAACTATGGTGCTCGGCGGCCGAGCGGCCTACCGCGGGCTTCGCGGGGGTGGGTTTGACTGCGGCGGGCTTGGTCGCAGCGGCCCGCGCCGGGGCCGGCTTCGCGTCGTGGGCGGCGCCGGGCCGGGGCGCGGTCGGCGCGGCACCGGCGGAGGCCGGCTTCGCGGAGGCCGCGTCCGCACCCGGGGGTGCTGCGGGGGGGATCGCGCCGGTAGCGGCCGGTTCCGGAGCCGGCGTGTCGAGGGCGTAGATGTCGTCGCGGAAATGCGCCTTCCCGTCCGGCGTGGCGAAGCCGGTGAGATACACGAAGACGACCGGGACCGGCTTGGCGAGCTTGATGTCGCGGCGCTCGCCGTCGGCGATCCCGGTTTCGATCTCGATCGGGCCCCAGTTCGTGCCCGGCCCGTTGGGCCCGTCCGTGCCCTGGAGCAGCCAGCCGACGAGCTCCTTCACCTGGCCCACCCGGACGCAGCCGTGGCTGTGGAACCGCACGCTGGCGGCGAAGAGCGATTTTGCCGGCGTATCGTGCATGTAGACGGCAAAGCGGTTCGGCATGTCGATCCGCACCTGACCCAGCGAATTGTCGAAGCCGGAATCCTGCCGCAACGTGTAATTGACCGCCTTCTCGCCGGCCCAGTCGATCCGGGTCGGATCGACCTCGCCCGAAGGGCCGAGGATCCGGATGTGGTTCTTGGCGAGATAGCCCGGATTCTTGCGCATCTGCGGGATGATCTCGTTCTTCACCACCGAGGCCGGGACGGTCCAGGTCGGGTTGAAGTTGATGTCGGTGATCCGCGTCTCGACCGGCGGCGTCGCCTTGTCGGGGGAGCCGACCACCGCGACGTAGCGGCGCGCAACGGCGCCGTTCTCCACCGCCTCCACGGCGGCGGACGGGATGTTGACCACGACGTAGCGGTCGCCGAACGGGAATTTCGAGCCCATCAGCCGGGCCGCGGAGGCGGCGAGCTGGCGCTGGCGCACCGCAGCCGGCACGTTGAGCGCATTGATCGTAAGCCGGCCAAGTATGCCGCTGTCGGGGAGGCCGTGGCGCCCCTGGAACGCCGCGATCGCCGCCACCAGGGGCGGGTCGAGGCGGTCGTTCGGCGGGGCATCCGCCGGCAGGTCGCCGGTCAGCGTCAGATGGTGGCGCAGGGCGGGGATCGCCGGATTGCGTTCGCCGGGCTTGAGGCGCGCGAGATCCTCGGGCAGCCGCTCCCAGCCGCCGGCCTCTGCGAAGGCCGCGTAGCGCTCGGCCGCCCGGAGGGTGTCGAGGAACGTCCGGGGGGTCAGCGTCGGGTTCGGGTCGGTGGAGACCTTGGCGTAGACCAGCGGGGCCGGCTCGCGGGATTTCTTGGCCGCCTCCTGAGGCTTGGCCTGCTGGGTTTTGATGTCCGACGACTTGATGTCCGACGACTTGGTGTCCTGAGCCTTGTTGTCCGGGGATTTGGCATCCTGGGCCTTGGCATCCTGCGCCTTTCCCTGCGCCGGGACAGGCTCCGGCGCGGCCTCGGCCGGCTTGGTTTCAGGGCGCTTGGCATCCGCCGCCTTGCCGGCCGTGCCCTTCGCCTCACCCTTCGCCTCCGGCATCCGGGGCTCCTGGCCCTTCGCGGCCTCCCCTGTGGCGGCGGGCGGCACCGCGACCGGCACGGCGAGCGGCGGCACCGGGCTGCCCTGCACCGCGCCGGCGCCCTGCGCCAGGGCCACGGCTGGTGCGCCGAGGAGCGCCAGCAGCGACAGGCCCGCGCCCAGGGCGGCGTGCGGGCGGGCGTGACGGCGGGGCGGGACCGGGACCATACGCAACACTCCCGACGGCGCCCGAGACAGGGCGGTCGGGCAGGATCATGGACGGCCGTGGTTACCAATCTCCTCCGGTGTTGCCGGGGCCTTGAGTCCCGGATTCACCATCCGGACACTGGTCCAGCCGCTCAGCGTGCCGTGCGGATGTCCGTCCGCACGGAAAGGGCGCTTATGCTGGGCCCCTGACGCGACAGGAGATCGACCTCCGCCATGCCGGATTCCGGGTTTCTGGTCCCGAAGACGATGCCCTACCTGCCTCAGCTCGACGGGGTGCGGGCGCTCGCCATCCTGATCGTGTTCGCGGCCCATTGCGGCTACAGCCACGTTGTGCCGGGCGGCTTCGGCGTCACCGTCTTCTTCTTCCTCAGCGGCTACCTGATCACCACGCTCCTGCGAATCGAGCGGGCGCAGACGGGCGCGGTGTCGCTCCCGGCCTTCTACCTCCGGCGCAGCCTGCGCATCCTGCCCCCGATGTACCTGACCCTGCTCGCCTCCGGCGCCCTCTACGGGGCGGGATGGCTGGACTGGATGCACGTCGAACCGGCGGCGATCCTCGGACAGGCGACGTTCCTGACCAACTATCCCGGCCTGTTCGGCACCGAGGCGGTGCTGCCGGTGCCGCTGTGGAGCCTCGCCATCGAGGAGCACTTCTACCTCGTCTTCCCGCTGGCCTTCGTGCTCTGGCTCGGGCGCCTCCGGCCGCGCCGTGCGGCTCTGGCCTGCCTGGGGCTCTGCGCGGTGGTGCTGGCGATCCGGTGCGAGAACGTCTGGCGGCTGCCGGATTACAGCCTGAACTACAGCTGGACCCACACGCGGATCGACGCGATCCTGTTCGGCTGCTGCCTCGGGTTGTGGAACAACCCGGTGGTCCCGGCCGACCGGGCGTGGCGCCCCACGGCCTGGCACGTCGCGGCCAGCCTCGCGGTGATCCTCGGAACCCTGGCGGTCCGCGAGCCCGCCTTCCGGGAGAGCCTGCGCTACACGCTCCAGAGCGCCGCCCTGTTCGTGCCCTTCGCGTACCTGCTGCACGGCGAGGGGCCTATGGTCCGGCTGCTCGCCAGCCGGCCGATGCGCCAGCTCGGGCTGTGGTCCTACAGCTTCTACCTCGCACACATGACCGTGGTGGCGCTGGTGCTGCACGTGAGGCCCGGGCTGCACGGCGTCGGGCTGATGCTGGCGGCCTTCCCGGTGACGCTGCTGTGGTGCTGGGGGATGTACGCGGTCGTCGAGCGCCCCTGCGCGCGCCTTCGCCGCCGGCTCCTCGCGGACCGGCCGCCGGAGCCGAGCCTGGCCGAGGACGGACGCCGGGCCGGCGTCACGCCCGCCTGAGCGTCTCGCGGGCGGTTTTGTGATCCGGCGCGGCCTCGAAGGCCGCCTTCATGGCGTGCCACAGGGGCTTGCGCCGGAACTGCGCGTCGAGGGGCAGGGCCCGCTGCGGCAGGCCGTCGGGCCGCTTGCGGTATGGATGGTCGTTCAGCCACGTGTCGGGGTCGTAGATGTCCCAGGTCAGGACGTCGAGGCAGGCGGGCTCGTCCAGCACCACGTCGAGGTAGCGCCGGGCGTAATCGGCCACCTTCCGGTCGCGGGTCGCCACGTCGGACGGGAAGGCGCGGTCGTCGATGTCGAGTTCGGTGATCGCGATGCCGAGCCCCATCTGGCCGATCTCCCGGAGGAAGCGCCGCAGCTGGCCCTGGTCGATCGGGATCGTGCTGGTGAGGTGCGACTGAAGCCCGAAGCGCCGGATCGGCACGCCGCGGGACCGCATCGCCTCCAGGCAGCGCAGGACCTTGGTGCGCTTGGCCTCCATCCAGGGCACGCCCTGCTCCACCGCGTCCTCGTTCCAGGTGCCGGCGGCCGCCGGGTCGGTCTCGTGCAGGATCCGGAACGCGAGATCGACGTAGCCGGGGCCGATCGCGGCGAGCCAGGGCGAGGCGCGCAGGCCCCCGCCGCGGTCGGGATCGGCCTCGTTGCCGAAGATCTCGTTGACCACGTCCCAGGCGACGATCTGGCCCCGGTAGTGGCCGGCCACCGTCTCGATCCAGCGCCGCATGAAATCCTCGGCCTGGACGGCGCTCGCCCGGCCGAGCAGCGGGCCGACCCAGGGCGGCAGCGCCGCATGCCAGACGAGCGTGTGGCCGCGCATGCGCTGGCCGTTTCCCCGCGCGAAGCGCAGGATTGCGTCGCCGCGGGCGAAGTCGGTCTTGCCGGGCGCGGGCAGGACCTCCTCCATCTTCATCTCGGTGCCGCAGACGAGGATGCCGCATTCCCGCGCCACCGCCTGCCGGTAGGCGGGCGTCGAATCGAAGCGGTGGAACGGGACCTCGCAGCCGTAGAGCAGGCCCTTGGCGGCCGCCGCGGCCTGGAGGCTGTCGCCCGACCAGGACGGACGGCCGAGGGGACCGAACCCCGCCGGGCCGGCCGCACGCGCCGCATGGGCGAGGCCGAGGGAGGCCGCACCGGCGAGGATCGACCGGCGGCTCGGGGGAGGGGGCATCCGGGTGCTTCGTTCCGAAGGGTGTCCGGTCACCCTAGCAGAAGCCGCCGCCGCGGCGATCCGCGGGTTCTGCCGGGTCGCGGGATCCGGCTCGAACTCGCCTTCCGTCCGGCTCGCCCCATCTGAAGGGCGCCACGCCTCCGAGGATCCGTCATGAGCCAGAACCCCGCGATCAGCCCCGGCCGCAGCGCGGTCGTCACCGGCGCTGCGAGCGGCATCGGGCTCGCCGCCGCGCAGGCCTTCGCGCGGGCCGGCATGAACGTCTGGCTCGCCGACCTGCCGGGGCCGGCCCTGGACGCGGCCCGCGCCGCCGTGGCCGAACTCGCCGCCGTCGAGGTCCGGGCCATACCCACCGACGTGTCGGATCGCGGGGCGGTGGAAGCCCTGGCGGCTGCCGTCGCCAAGGCCGGGCCGCCGGCCCTGGTGATGCTGAATGCCGGCATCGAGGCCGGTGGGAAACTGTTCTCCGACCCCGACACCTGGACGCGGATCCTGGGCACCAATCTCGGCGGCGTGGTCAACGGCATCCACGCCTTCGCGCCCGGCATGATCGCGGGCGGCAAGCCTGGGGCGATCATCGTCACCGGCTCGAAGCAGGGCATCACCACGCCGCCGGGCAACGCGCCCTACAACGTCTCGAAGGCGGGGGTGAAGGCGGTCACCGAGGCGCTCGCCCACGAGCTGCGCAACCGCGAAGGATGCCGGACCACCGCCCACCTGCTGATCCCGGGCTTCGTCTATACGGGCCTCACCAAGGCCCGGGGCGTCGCCGAGAAGCCCGCGGGAGCCTGGACGCCCGACGAGACCGTGGCCTTCATGCTGGAGCGGCTCACCGCCGGCGACTTCTACATCCTCTGCCCCGACAACGAGACCACCCGGGCGCAGGACGCGAAGCGGATCGCCTGGGCGGCGGGCGACATCATCGAGAACCGGCCCGCCCTGTCGCGCTGGCACCCGGATTTTTCCGAAGGCTTCAAGCGGTACATGGAGGGGTGACCCATACGGCCTCGCTCGGCCCTGGGTCACTTCGCTTCGCTCGCAAAGACGGGGGAGCGAGACTCGTCGCCTGGCTGCGCGTGGGTTGCCGCGTTCACCGTCCTTGCGAGCGCAGCGAAGCAATCCAGGGAGCCGCGACGCCGGACCTGTTCACGCGAGATCTGGATACAGGTCGTTCCAATCCGGATTCATCGCCTCGATCAGCGCGAGCTTTTTCTTCCGTGAGCCCGCCTTGATCTGCTTCTCGCGCGTGATGGCCTCATTCATCGTGGGATAGCGCTCATACCAGACGAGGCGCTTGCAATCGTAGCGGCTGGTGAAGCCCTGGAGCAGCGCCTCGCAATGCTCGTAGACCCCGCCGGGCGAGGTTGGATGTCACGCCGGTGTAGAGCGTCCCGTTGCGGCGGCTCGCCATGATGTAGACGGCCGGCTCACGCATCGTGCTGCCTTTCGGCGTCGGCGCGCGGCCCTGGGTTGCTTCGCCGTGCTCGCAAAGACGGAGCGTGACGTCATCGGGTTGCCCAAAGCTGTCGCGGCTGCGCCCCGGCCCGGGCAGCGCTGGTCCGCGCCCCGAGTCTGGCGAAGCCCTTGCACACGGGCTAGGTCAGTGCGACGCAGCCGCCGCACGAGACCAGCGCACGACAACCGGGAGCCGCACTTGGCCACGATCATTCCCGTCGCCTCCTTCGACTGCGTCGTGTTCGGCGCGACCGGCGATCTGACCGCGCGAAAGCTTCTGCCGGCCCTGTTCTACCGCTTCCGGGACGGGCAGATCCCGGAGACGAGCCGGATCATCGGTGCCTCGCGCTCGGAATTGTCCCTCGACGCCTTCCGCGAGCATGCCCGCGACGCCCTGAAGCGTTTCGTCCCCGCCGCCGACCTGTCGGAAGACATGCTCCATCGCTTCCTCGACCACGTCGACTACGTCGCGGTCGACGGCGCCGGCGACAGCGGCTGGACGGACCTCGTGGCCAAGCTCGACGAGCGGCCCGACCAGGTCCGGCCCTACTACCTCGCCACCTCGCCCGACCTCTACGGCTCGATCTGCCGCAACCTCGCCGCCCACGGGCTCGTCGGCGAGAAGTCCCGCGTCGTGCTAGAGAAGCCGATCGGCAAGGATCTGAAATCGGCCCGGGCGATCAACGACGCGGTCGGCGAGGTCTTCCCCGAATCGCAGATCTTCCGGATCGACCACTATCTCGGCAAGGAGACGGTCCAGAACCTGCTCTCGCTCCGCTTCGCCAACACGATCTTCGAGCGGCTTTGGACCTCGGACGTGATCGACCACGTCCAGATCACGGTCGCCGAGACGGTGGGGGTCGAGGGCCGGGCCGGCTACTACGACACGTCGGGCGCGATGCGCGACATGCTGCAGAACCACATCCTGCAGCTCCTGTGCCTCACCGCCATGGAGAGCCCGCTCAACCTCGAGGCGAACTCGGTCCGTGACGAGAAATTGAAGGTGCTCCGCGCCCTCAAGCCGATCACCACGCACGATATCCAGAGCGTGACGGTGCGCGGCCAGTACGTGGCGGGCGCCGTCGACGGCAAGCCCGTCGAGGGCTACCTCTCCGAGCTCGGCCACGAGAGCCGGACCGAGACCTTCGTCGCCATGAAGGTCGAGATCCAGTCCGGCCGCTGGGCCGGCGTGCCGTTCTACCTGCGCACCGGCAAGCGCCTGCCCCGGAAGCTCTCGGAGATCGTGGTGCAGTTCCGCGCCTCGCCGTTCTCGATCTTCCCCGAGGAGGCCTTCGGCCGCGAGCCGAACCGCCTCGTGATCCGCCTGCAGCCGCAGGAGGGCATGAAGCTCGAAGTCATGACCAAGGATCCGGGCCCCGGCGGCCTGCGCCTGCGTCCCACCGATCTCGACATCTCCTTCGAGGAGACCTTCAAGCAGCGCTATCCCGACGCCTACGAGCGCCTGCTGATGGACGTGGTCCGCGGCAACGCCACCCTGTTCATGCGCCGCGACGAGGTCGAGGCCGCCTGGGCCTGGGCGGACGGCGTGCTCAAGGCCTGGGCCGACCGGCCCGAGGCGCCGCGGCCCTACCCGGCTGGGAGCTGGGGGCCGACCGCCGCCATCGCGCTGATCGAGCGCGACGGCCGGACCTGGCACGAGGAACTGCGGTAACGACGGTCTTCGGCTTACGGCCAAGCTGCCTTGATACGGTCAAGCCAGATGTGAAATCTGTCTGCGCCGTCGGATACCGCCCCGCGAGAGGGCGGATACGGCGCGGCACGAGGGATCATCAATGCTGGACAATCATCACGACGCGGCCGCTCAGGCCGAGCGTCGCCTGGAGCGTTCGGTCGCCGCCGCCCTGCGCGTCATCGCCGCCGCCCATGTCGAGCGGCAGGCCCCGCCGGTCTCCGCCGCCCGTCGCCGCCTGAGCGAGGTCTACGGCGCCACCCGCCTGGCCCGCCGCCTGGAGCAGGAGCGCCGGACCGCCTGAGCGTTCGCCGCCCGAACCGTCGCGCCGCGCTCCGGTCGGAGCGGCGAGACCCGACGTCGCGCTGCCCCGGGTCGCTTCGCGTCGCGCGCGATCACGGGGTTACAGGGCGGCGTCCCAGGTCTCGCTGAGGGGCGTCGTCCCGCGGACCAGCCGGGCGCGCAGCACGACGTCGCCCGCCGGCATCGGTTCCGGCGGGCGCCACTCGACATAGATCCGCCAGCCGCCGGTCTGCGGCACGAAGTTGGCCACCGGCTCGTGCATCGTGCCGGCACTGGCCGAGACCTCGGCGGTGACCGCCTCGTCGGCAGATTTCGGCAGGCCCGGACCCTCGAAATCGATCACGCAGAGCCGCCGCTGCGGGCTCGGCGGGGTGATGGGGCGCAGGCGTTCCGCGGACCCGAATCGCGTCGAGGTCACCCGGGCGAGGGCGGCGTCCGGGATCGCCGGCACGGGCTCCGCCCCCACCGTGGTCAGGCCGTAGGTGAGATGCAGCGGCGCGCCGGGCTGCGCCGGCGCCGCGGGCACGAAGGCCGCCACGATGTTGTCCATGTACTCTTCGCCCGACGGGATCTCGAAGAGCTGCACGGCGCCGTTCGCGAAGGCGCCCCCGGCGGGATCCGGGGCCACCCACAGGCCCGGTCGCGCCTCGTGCCGCGCCTCGACGTCGAGATAGGCCGCGAAGGTCCGCTCCCGCTGCAGCAGCCCGAAGCCGGCGAGCGGCCGGGCCGCGAAGGCGGAGATCTGCGGCTGCTTGCGCCCGTTGACCAGGGGCCGCCAGATCCGGTCGACCCGCGCCGAATCGGCCCCGGCCGCGACGCAGAGGCCGTCGGAATCGTGGACCTGCGGCCGGAAGTCGTCGAACGGCTTGGCCCCCCGCGCCCCGGGCCCGTTCTGCCCGTACAGGAACATGCTGGTGAGGGGGGCCAGCCCGAGCTTCGCGATCGACCGGCGTGGATGGAGCGCCGCGGTGACGGCGATCCGCGCCGGGTCTCCGGGGCTGATGGCGAACCGGAAGGCGCCGGCCACGCTCGGGCTGTCGAGCAGCGAGAGCACCGTCAGGGTGCGGGCTTCCGGCTCCGGTTCGCAGATCCAGTGGGCGACGAAGTCGGGAAATTCCTCGCCCTCCGGCGCGCCCGTGCCGATGGCGAGCCCCCGGGCCGAGAGCCCGTATTCCTGATGGGCCGCGCGCAGGCGGAAATAGGAGGCCCCCAGGAAGACGAGAAACTCCTCCTGGAAGCCCTTCGGTCGCCACGCCGGCATGTCCGGGAAGGCGTAGTGCAGGCGGAAGCCCGCGAAGCCGAGATCCGGCGCGAAGCTCTGGCCGGCGAGCCGCCGGCCCAGATCGAACAGGCGGGTCTCGTAGGGGATCGGGCGCGCCGGCCCGCGCCGCGGCTGGAGGTAGAGCGCCACGCGCTTGCGCTGCAGGAAGCCGCGGTGGAACAGCTGGGCGCTGAAATGGTCGCCGAGGTGCAGGCTCTCGGCCGGACGGAAGGTGATGGCGCGGTAGCCGTCGTAGTCGAGGGCGGCGAGCGCCGGCGGAAGATCCTCGGGCGGGGCGGCATAGGGGGCCGCGGCGAGGCGTGCCGCCTCCGCCGACAGGGTTTCGAAGGTCATTGCGCCCCCCTGCGGCGGAAGCGCCGGCCCGGCCCACGTTCTGGACCCATTCAGATCAGCCGCGCTAGGTAGAACCGTGCCGGCAGCCGCGGCCAGAGCTGTTCGAAGAACGCGGCGTCGGGAGGGGGGATTGATCCGTTCGGCTTCCGGCGGTCTGTGCTGCCGGGTCGGCTCCGTGTCCTCACCCCGCACATCGGTATCCACGGTCATCGGTTCCCGGCCTCCGACGGCCGGGCGGCCGGCAGCCTTCCACGGTCGAGTTCCTCGCGCCATGTCCTCACGCGTCACCTCCTCCGCCGAGCGGTCGCACCGGAACGCGGATCCCGCCATACCCGATCCGTCGGACGCCGCATCCTGTCGCGAGGTCTGGACCGGCGCGGGCCGCGGCGCCCTGCGCGCCCGGCGCCTGGCCCTGGCCGTCCCGAGCCTCGGCACCGCCGGCGGTCTCGTGTGGCTCGCCGCGCTCGCCTATCCGGCGGGCGTCAGCCCGCTTGCCTGGGCGGTCCTGGTTCTGTTCGGCCTCGTGATGGGCTGGCAGGCCTTCGTCGCCTGCCAGTACGTCTACGGGTTCGTCGCTTCCCTCCTGGGCGACCGGGCGAAATCCGCGCTGGAGCGCCGCTCCGAAGCGGCGGGTGCCGGGCCGGCCGGGACCGGACGCACCGCCGCCGTGGTGGCGATCCACGCCGAGGACGCGGTCGCGGTGTTCGCCCGCCTGCGGGTGATGGCCCGCTCGCTGGCCCGTACCGACGCGCAGGGCATCGACATCTTCGTCCTCTCCGACACGCGGGACGGGGCGATCGCCGCCGTGGAGGAGCACGAATTCGCGCGCATCCAGGCCTGGGCGGCACAGGATCCGGCCCTGCCGCGGATCCGCTACCGGCGCCGGACGGAGAATGTCGGCCGCAAGGCCGGCAACATCGGCGAGTTCTGCCGCAGCTACGGTGCCGAATACGCCTTCATGATCGTGCTGGACGCCGATAGCCTGATGACCGGCGCGGCCATGACCCGGCTCGTCGGGCTGATGCAGGCGAGCCCCCGCACCGGCCTGATCCAGACCGTCTCCTACGCGGCCGGTCGCGACACGCTCTTCGCCCGCATCCAGCAATTCGCCGTCCGCCTCTACGCGCCGCTGGCCTTGCGCTGCCTGGAGACCTGGCAGGGGCCGGAGGGCAGCTACTGGGGGCACAACGCGATCCTGCGGATCGAGGCCTTCGCGGAGAATGCGCAGCTCCCGAAGCTCCCGGGCCGGGAGCCGCTGGGCGGCGAGATCCTGTGCCACGACATCGTCGAGGGCGCGCTGATGGTCCGCGCCGGTTGGGAGGTGCGGCTCCTGCCCGAGATGGGCGGCACCTGGGAGGAGATGCCCACCAACCTCATCGACCTGCTCGGCCGCGAGCGCCGCTGGTGCCAGGGCAATCTCCAGCACCTGCGCGTGCTGCCCTGGGCGGGCCTGCACGCGGCGAGCCGCTGGCATCTCCTGGTCGGGATCCTCTCCTACGGGATGCTGCCGCTCTGGATCGCCTTCCTCGGCCTCGCCGCGTGGCAGGCCGCCCGGACCGGCGATCTCGGCCTCCTGGCCTACGGGCTGACCGGGCAGGGCGCGGCCGCCCACGCTCTGGCCGCCCTCAGCCTCGCAATCCTGGCCCTGCCGAAGCTCCTCAGTCTCGTCCATGTCCTGGCATCGCCGGAGCGCCGGGCGGCCTTCGGCGGCACCCGGGCGCTGCTCGCGAGCGCCGCCCTGGAGCAGGCGGCGTGGGTGTTCCTGTGGCCGGTCCTGACCCTGTTCACCGCCGGGGCCGTGGTCTCGACCTTCTTCGGCCGGGTGGTGCGCTGGGAGACGCAGGATCGCGACGATCGGCAACTGTCCTGGGCGGAGGCCTTCCGGCTCCAGGCGGACGCCGTGGTGGTCGGCGGGCTGATGGTCTTCGCGCTGCTCCTCGTCGGGAACGCGTGGCTCGCCCTCTGGATGGCGCCGCTGGCCCTGGCGCTCCTCACGAGCCCGGCCCAGAGCGTCTGGACGAGCCGGGCCGATCTCGGCCGCGCCGCCCGGGCGCGCGGCCTGTTCCTGAACGCCGACGACACCGCGCAGGCGCCGGAGCTCGCCGAACTCGCCCAGCTCCGCGGCCTGCCCTCCGCACCGGCTCCGCTCCGGACGGTCCCCCGCGAGCCGGCCATCTGGCTCGCCGCCGACGAGGCCTGATCCGGGCGCCGGTCGCGGGCCGTCGTTCGAGCCGGCCCTCGCCGTCGTCGCGCGCAGCGAAGCGCCCCAGGAGCGTGGGACAGCAGGACCTGCCACGCTCACGAGATTGCTTCTCTCGGCGCGCAAGGACGGTGGTGCCGGCGCCATCGACCGGAGGCGGGATGCGAGCAGGCCTTCGCCGGCGGGGCGAAGGCACCGGACGCCGGGACCGTCGGCATTCATCCCGGGGCTACGGCCAAGCTGCCACAGTGTTGCCATCGAGTCACGGGCGGGCGGAACCGCCCGGGCGGGGCGGTTTCAGGCTTGGATTCGAGGCGCGAGCGTTTACCCCTTGGCGAGGATCGGCACGGCATCGTGCCCCGGTATTCGCCGCGTTCCCGCCATAGTCCGCGCCTGCCCCGAGAGGCTTTGATGCGTCGTTTTCTCCCCGCCCTGATCGGGCTTTTCGGCGTGGCCGCCTCCGCCGCGCCGGTTCTGGCCTACGAGATCGACCCGCTGACCCGCCAGCCCCTGAACGACGCGCTCACCGTGCGCGTGCGCCCGCAGGCCGTCGAGACGGTTGCGGTGCCGGTGGCGAACGCCTCGCTCAACCCCGCCGACCCGCTGAACGCCGACGCCGCGGTCCCGCAGATGTCGGCGATCCCGCGCGAGACGGTGGCCTATAACGGCCCCTACGGCGCCGGCACGATCGTCGTCTCCACCGCCGAGCGGCGGCTCTACTACGTGCTGGGCGGCGGTCAGGCCCTGCGCTACGGCGTCGGCGTCGGCCGGCCGGGCTTCACCTGGGGTGGCGTGCAGACGATCACGATGAAGCGTGAGTGGCCGGATTGGCGCCCGCCGTCGACCATGCTGAAGCGCCGGCCCGACCTGCCGCGCTACATGAAGGGCGGCCTCGAGAACCCGCTGGGCGCCCGCGCCATGTATCTCGGCGGCTCGATCTACCGGATCCACGGCTCCAATGAGCCGGAGACCATCGGCACCGCCGTCTCGTCGGGCTGCATCCGCATGACCAACGACGACGTGACGGACCTCTACACCCGCGCCAAGGTCGGCACGAAGGTCATCGTCCAGCGCTGAGGCGTTCGGACCTTTGGGAGGGGCCGGCCGTCACAGGTCGGCCCTTTCGCGTTCAGGCGCCCGGCAGGGTCACCAGCGCGTCCGGGCGCTTCACCTCGATCTCCACGAAGGCGATCGGGTGGTCCGAGCCGTTCATCACGTCGTGCCGGATGCCGGCCGGGCGCATGTAGGATTGGCCGGCCGCGAGCGCCGTCTCGCTGACCGCCATGCCGTCGTGGACGCGCAGGATCCCATCCATCAGCATCACCACGAAGTAGGGCCAGCCGTGCTCGTGCCAGCCGGTCACGGCGCCCGGCGGGAAGTCCCAGCGGGTGATGCGCACGGTGGCGTCGTCCTGCTGGACAGTCGGGACGGCTGGGATGGTGCAGGCGAAGGCCATGGCGGCTCCAAGGGAAGCGGTCGGTGGGTGTGCCGTCATGACGATGCAAGGCTTCGGCCTCCCGGGCGGCGCAGTGACCCACGCCGTCCTCGCGCACGCGGCGCGACGCCCCAGGGTGGCGCGGCTTCAGCCGCCGAGCCGCGGCGGCCGGTCGTCGCGGCATCCCGCGCCGGAACCGGTGCGGCGGGAAGCGTCCGCCGCGGCCCTCAATGGCACCCGCACGAACCCGAGCCGCAGCCCCCGCCGGACTTGACCGAAGCCTGCCGCGCCGTGTCGCGGTCGAGGCCGCGCTCGGCGAGTTCGCCGAGATAGGTGGTCCAGCGCGCCTCGTACTCGCGGCCGAGGGTGTGGAGGTAGCCCCAGCCATAGATGCCGGTGTCGTGCATGTCGTCGAAGCCGAGCTTCACCGCGTAGTTGCCGATCGGCTCCACCGCCAGGATCGCCACGGACCGCTTGCCGCCGATCACCTTGCGCTCCAGCGGTGAGTGGCCCTGCACCTCGGCCGAGGGGCTCGACACGCGCAGGTACTCGGCCGGCAGGGCGAAGCGCGCCCCGTCCTCGAAGGCGACGTTGAGCACCCGCCGATCGGCCGACAGGCGGATCTCGGTCGGCCACAGATCCTCGCTCACGGGTCACACTCCTCACGCAATCTGGGGCTGCGGCGCGGGACCTGCTTGCCCGCGACCGTCCGGGACATCATATGCCGGACGATGCTCGATGACAGCTCCCTGACGCCGCAGACGTCCGCGGTCGGCGTGCCCGCCGGGCCCGCCCCGCTGATCGACCCGTTCCAGCGGGCGATTTCGTATCTGCGCATCTCGGTGACGGATCGCTGCGATCTGCGCTGCGCCTACTGCATGTCCGAGCACATGCAGTTCCTCCCCAAGCGCGATCTGCTGACCCTGGAGGAGCTGGACCGGCTCTGCGGCGTGTTCATCGCCCGGGGCGTGCGCAAGCTCCGGATCACCGGCGGCGAGCCGCTGGTGCGGCGCGACATCATGCACCTGTTCCGCCGCCTCTCGCGCCACCTCGATTCCGGCGCGCTGGAGGAACTGACGCTGACCACCAACGGCACGCAGCTCACGCGCTACGCGGACGAGCTGGCGAGCCTCGGCGTGCGCCGGATCAACGTCTCGCTGGACACCCTCGACCCCGACAAGTTCCGCGAGATCACCCGCCGAGGCGATCTCGCGGTGCTGCTCGACGGCATCGCGGCGGCGCGGGCCGCCGGGATGAAGGTCAAGATCAACGCTGTGGCGCTGCGCGACGTCAACGCCGACGAGATCCCCGACATGATCGCCTGGGCGCACGGCCTCGGCATGGACATGACGCTGATCGAGGTCATGCCGCTCGGCGAGATCGAGGCGGACAGGACCGACCAGTTCCTCCCCCTGTCGGTGGCCCGGCAGCGCCTGGAGACCCGCTACACCCTCACGCCGCTGCCCGACCGCACCGGCGGCCCGGCGCGTTACGTGCGCGTCGAGGAGACCGGCGGGAAGCTCGGCTTCATCACGCCGCTGACCCATAATTTCTGCGAGAGCTGCAACCGGGTGCGCCTGACCTGCACCGGCCAGCTCTACATGTGCCTCGGTCAGGAGGATTCGGCCGATCTGCGGGCGGTGCTGCGCGCCTCCCAGGACGACGCGGTGCTGGCCGCGGCCGTGGTCGAGGCGATCACCCGCAAGCCCAAGGGCCACGACTTCGTCATCGAGCGCCAGCGCCCGGCCGCCGTGCCGCGGCACATGAGCGTGACGGGCGGCTGACAGACCAACCCCGGCGCCACGCGCGCCCTCTCGCGTGTGGGACAGGGAATCCGCGCTCGTCCCTCGAACGGTGTGGAGCCTGCCGGCGCAGGCCGTCGTTCGACGACCTCACATTTCCTCGTCGGCGTAGCGCGCCTGTTGCCGCCCGCGCTGCCCGGACCCCTTCCGCGGCGCGCCCGCGCTGATACCCGCCACCAGATCGGCGATGTGGCGCAGCGTTTCCACCGACAGCGCCTTCTCGCCCTCGCCCCGGCCCTGCGGGATCAAGGCCTTGGCGAAGCCGAGCTTCTGGGCCTCCTTGAGCCGGGATCCGGCCTGGGCCACTGGCCGGATCGCCCCCGACAGGCCGATCTCGCCGAAATACACGGTCTCCGGCGGCAGCACCGCCCCCGACAGGGAGGAGACCAGGGCGGCCGCCACCGCCAGATCCGCCGCCGGCTCGGTGATGCGCAGGCCCCCCGCCACGTTCAGGTAGACGTCGTGGCTCCCGAGCCGGATGCCGCCATGGGCCTCCAGCACGGCGAGCACCATCGACAGCCGGTTCGGATCCCAGCCGACCACGGCGCGCCGGGGCATGCCGAGTGACGATGGCGCCACCAGGGCCTGGATCTCCACCAGAAGCGGCCGGGTGCCTTCCATCCCGGCGAAGACCGCGGTGCCGGCCGCCTGATGGTCGCGGCCCGCCAGGAACAGGGCGGACGGGTTCGGCACCTCGCTGAGGCCCGCATCGGTCATCTCGAACACGCCGATCTCGTCGGTGGGCCCGAACCGGTTCTTCACGGCGCGCAGGATGCGGAAATGGTGGCCCTGGTCGCCCTCGAAGGAGGCGACTGCGTCGACCATGTGCTCGACCACCCGGGGGCCGGCGATCTGCCCGTCCTTGGTGACGTGGCCCACGAGAATCACCGCCGTGCCGGTGGTCTTGGCGAAGCGGATCAGCGCCTGGGCCGAGGAGCGCACCTGGGTCACCGTGCCGGGGGCCGATTCCACCGTCTCGGTCCACATGGTCTGGATCGAGTCGATGATCGCCAGGGCCGGCGGCCGGCCCTGGCTCAGGGTCTCGACGATGTCCTCGACATTGGTCTCGGCGGCGAGCTGCACGGGGAGCGCGCTGAGCCCCAGCCGCTCCGCCCGCAGGCGCACCTGTCCCACCGCCTCCTCGCCCGAGATGTAGGCGACCCGCTCACCGGTCCCGGCCATGGCGGCGGAGGCCTGCATCAGCAGGGTCGACTTGCCGATGCCGGGATCGCCGCCGAGCAGGATCACCGAGCCGCGCACGAAGCCGCCACCGGTGACCCGGTCGAGCTCGCCGATCCCCGAGGGGATGCGCGGCGCCTCCTTGGCCTCGCCGGTCAGCCCCTCCAGCGGGAAGACCCGGCCGCGGTTGCGCGACGGCCTTGTCGCGGCGGGACCCGACTGCCCGGGAGCCGAAGGCGCCTCCTCGACGATCGTGTTCCAGCCGTTGCAGGCCTCGCAGCGCCCGCGCCAGCGGTTGTAGACCGCCCCGCAGGACTGGCAGACGAAGGTCTGATGGATCTTGGCCATTCGAATCCGGGGCGCCGTCGGTCCGGCGGATCAGCGGGGAGGTGCGTCAGCCTACATAATCTCGAACATAACGAGAACCCAGCCCGGTCAGGATCTCGTAGCCGATCGTGCCGGCAGAGCGCCCGACCGCGTCGATGTCGAGGCTGTCGCCGATCAGCACCGCGGTTGCGCCGCGCGTCGCGGCGGGCGCCGCAGTGACGTCGAGGATGATGAGATCCATCGAGACGAGGCCGAGGATCGGGCAGGGCACGCCGCCGACCAGCGCCTGCCCGCGCCCGCTGATCGTCCGCGGGAACCCGTCGGCGTAGCCGAGGGAGAGCGTCGCGAGCCGGCTCGGCCGGGGCGCGGTCCAGCGGCCGTTATAGCCCGCGGTCGCTCCGACTGCGACGTCGCGTACCTGTGCGATCAGCGCCTCCAGCCGCACCACCGGGCGCATCGGGTTGGCGCCCCCCGGAATCGGGTTGCCGCCGAACAGGGCGTAGCCCGGCCGCAGGAGATCGTGCCGGGCCCCGTCGAGGAAGACGCCCGACGAGTTCGCCAGCGAGGCCCGGAGTTGCGGATACGCCGCCCGGACGCGGGCGAAATCGGCGATCTGCCGGGCGTTGACCGGATCCTCCGGCTTCTCGGCGCTGACGAAGTGGCTGAGGAGCAGGTCGATCCCGGCCGCGGTGATCCGCCCATCGCCCGCGAGATCGAGCGCCTCCGGCACGGGCAGGCCCAGACGGTTCATGCCGGTATCGACGTGGAGTGCCGCCGGCAGGCGGCCGGACGAGAGCGCCGCCCAGTCCGACAACTCCGCGATGCTGCCCAGCACCGGGCGCAGCTCGTGCGCCGCGAAGGCTTCCGCGGCGCCCGGTGGCAGACCGTTCAGGATGTAGATCGCCGCCTCGGGCAGGGCGGCACGGGCCGCGACCCCCTCCGACAGATGGGCGACGAAGAAGGTCCGGCAGCCGGCGGCCCACAGGGCCGGCCCGACGCGACCGATGCCGCAGCCGTAGGCGTCGGCCTTCACCACGGCGGCGCAGTCGGCGCCCGCGCCGCGGGCCGCCAGGATCCGCCAGTTGGCCACGATCGCCCCGAGGTCGATCGTGAGCCGGGCGCCGTGGGCGCCGATCTCCGTCACAGGTCCGGCCTCGGCCACGCAGACCGCCTCCATCCATTCGCCACCGGGGCTCCGGAAGCACAGACCGGACCCCAGGCCGGACCCATAGCACCGGTACGGCGCCCGGGTGGAGCCGGGCCCTCGGCGCGGCGGCTCGCGCCCTGGTGAACGGCGCGGCTGATGCAAGGACGGCACAGCGCGCGATCAGGCGGGCTCGCGAGGGTGACGGCCGAGATCCGGCTTGGTATAAATCCACCGCGGTCCGGGGGAGCCGCAGGTCGGACACGGCATCCCCGCGGGTACCAAAAAGTTTAACGATGCCGTTTACCGTCCTGGATCTCGCCGTGCTCGGCATCGTCGCGGTTTCCGCGCTGCTCGCGGCCGTGCGCGGCGTCACCCGCGAGGTGCTGGCGATCGTCGCCTGGGTTGCCGCCGCCGCGGTCGCCTGGACGCTCCATCCGATGCTGCTGCCGACCGTGAAGCAGCACGTGAACAGCGACACCGTCGCGCTGGTCGCCTCGATCGCGGCGATCTTCCTCGGCACCCTGATCATCGTGTCGATCATCACGGTCAAGATTTCCGACGTGGTGCTCGATTCGCGGATCGGTGCCGTCGACCGTTCCCTCGGCTTCCTGTTCGGTGCGGCCCGCGGCTTCCTGATCTGCGTGATCGGCTGGGTGTTCCTGTCCTGGCTGGTCCAGGGCAAGGTGCCGGACTGGGCCGCCCAGGCCCGCACGCGCCCGATGCTGGAGAAGTCCGGCGACGCCCTCGTGGCGCAGCTGCCCGAGAATCCGGAAGGCTTCCTCAAGCAGTTCAAGAAGCCGAAGGTCGCCACGCCGCCCAATGAGGCGGCCGACGCCCCGGCCGAGACCGACGCGGCGCCCCAGCGCCGGACCGAGACCGCGCCGACCCCGACGCGACGCTGATCTGCGGTATTCGCCGTAGGACTCGTCGTGCGGAACGCCTAGATAGCGGTTCCGGTGGTGCACGGATTGCTTCCGCGACGACCGGCGCGTCGGCCCTTCGCCGCCGGGATCTGTGAGTGATCGACCGCCTCATGTCACACGCCGCCGCCTCCACCGACGCTTTCAATTTCGATCTCGATGGCGACACGCTCCGGGAGGAGTGCGGCGTCTTCGGCATCTTCGGCCATCCGGAGGCCTCGGCCATCGTCGCGCTGGGGCTGCACGCCCTTCAGCACCGCGGCCAGGAGGCGGCCGGCATCGTCTCCTTCGACGGTTCGGTGTTCCACTCCGAACGGCGCCCCGGCCTCGTGGGTGATTCCTTCTCGGACGGCGACACCATCGCCCGCCTGAAGGGCCGCGCCGCCATCGGGCACGTGCGCTACTCGACCACCGGCGGGACGATCCTGCGCAACGTCCAGCCGCTCTTTGCGGAGCTCGCCAGCGGCGGGCTGGCAGTCGCCCATAACGGCAATCTCACCAACGCCCTGTCGATCCGACGCGACCTCGTCCGCGACGGTGCGATCACCCAGTCGACCTCCGACACCGAGGTGATCCTCCACCTCGCGGCCCGCTCCCGGAAGCCGCGGATCATCGAGCGCTTCATCGACGCCCTGCAGGCGATCCAGGGCGCCTACGCGATCGTGGCGCTCACCAACAAGAAGTTGATCGGTGCCCGCGACCCGCTGGGCATCCGCCCGCTGGTGCTGGGCGAGCTGGACGGCCGCTACATGCTGGCCTCCGAGACCTGCGCATTGGACATCATCGGCGCCCGGTTCGTCCGCGACATCGAGAACGGCGAGATCGTGGTGATCTCCGAGGAGGGGATCGAGTCGATCCGCTTCGCCGACGCCGTGCCGATGCGGCCCTGCATCTTCGAATACATCTACTTCGCCCGGCCGGACTCGGTGGTGAACGGCAAGAGCGTCTACGGGGTGCGCAAGGCGATCGGCCGGGAACTGGCCCGCGAAGCCGCCGTCACGGCCGACATCGTCGTGCCGGTGCCTGATTCCGGCGTCCCGGCGGCACTTGGCTTCTCGCAGGAGACCGGGATTCCCTTCGAGATGGGGATCATCCGCAACCATTATGTCGGGCGGACCTTCATCCAGCCGACCCAGTCGGTGCGCGAACTCGGCGTGCGGATGAAGCACTCGGCCAACCGCGCGGCGATCGAGGGCAAGAGCATCGTCCTCGTGGACGACAGCCTCGTGCGCGGCACGACCTCGGTGAAGATCGTCCGGATGATGCGCGAGGCCGGGGCCGCCGAGGTGCATTTCCGGATCGCCTCGCCGCCGATCACCTACCCGGATTTCTACGGGATCGACACGCCCGAGCGGGAGAAGCTGCTCGCCGCGACCCACGATCTCGAGGCGATGCGCAAGTATATCGGCGCGGATTCGCTTGCCTTCCTGTCGATCCCCGGCCTCTACCGGGCGATGGGCGAGGAGGCCCGGAACGCCGCCTGCCCGCAATACACCGACCATTGCTTCACGGGCGACTACCCGACCGGCCTCACGGACCTCTCCATTGCCGGCCCGAAGCGCTTCGCCATGCTGGCCGAGGCGGACTGAGGTTTGGGGTTCCCAAAGGGCGAGCCCTTTGGCGGGGTCCAGGGGCGGCGCCCCTGGGTCTCTCGCAGGGCTCTGCCCTGCACCCGCAAAAGGTCATAGACCTTTTGAAACCGATTCCTCGACCCTTCCGGTCGGAATGCGCTAGGTCCTGCGCATGGCTGAGTCTCAGAAACCCCTGGAAGGCCGCGTCGCGGTCGTCACCGGCGCGTCCCGCGGCATCGGGCGCGCTGCCGCCTTGGCGCTCGCCGGCGCCGGCGCCCACGTGATTGCGGTGGCGCGCACCGTCGGCGCCCTGGAAGAGCTGGACGACGCCGTGCGGGCGGCCGGCTCCAGCGCCACCCTCGTGCCGTTCGACCTCGCCGATTACGACGCGATCGACCGCCTCGGCGCGGCGATCAACGAGCGCTGGAAGCGCCTCGACATCCTGATCGCCAATGCCGGCATCCTCGGCGCGCTCATGCCCATCGGCCACATCACCCCGAAGATCTGGGGGCAGGTGATGGACGTGAACGTCACCGCCAACTGGCGCTTGATCCGCTCCCTCGATCCGCTGCTGCGCATGTCGGATGCCGGGCGGGCGATCTTCGTCTCCTCGGGGGCGGCCTCGAAGTGCCGGCCCTACTGGGGACCCTACTCGGTGTCGAAGGCGGCACTGGAGGCCCTGGTGCGGACTTACGCGGCCGAGAACGAGAGCACGGCGATCCGGGCCATGCTGCTCAATCCCGGACCCTTGCGGACCGGCATGCGCCGCTCGGCCATGCCCGGGGAGGACCCCGAGACCCTTAAGACGCCCGAGGACCTCGCCCCCCATTTCGTGCGGCTCGCCGCGCCGGACTGGGCCGAGACCGGCAAGCTCTACGATTTCCCCACCGACCGGGTGCTGAGTTTCCGCGCACCTGAATGAGCCGGTACCCTGTTATTCGAACACGCACCCCACCGCCTCCCTCATCCTGAGGTCCCGGAGCGCAGCGGAGGCCTCGAAGGCGGGCTCCACAGGTCGCGCGATCCCTGGACCCCGCCTTCGAGGCCCGCTCGCGCGGGCACCTCAGGATGAGGGGGTGGATGGGGCAGGCCTGATCTTCCTGTCTGAGTTGCTTTCCATGATCGACGTCCGCTGCATCTGTGCGATCGGCCTGCGGGGCCAGCTCGGCCTCAACGGCCAGCTGCCCTGGGAGGGCAACACCGATCCGCTGTTCGTGGAGGACGTGACGCGTTTCTTCGCGCTGACCATGGGCCATGTCCTGATCGCCGGGCCGAAGACGGTGGCCTCGGTGCCCGAATTCGCCTTCAAGGACCGCACCATCGACGTGATCCGCAGCCACGAGGATCCGGAGGCGGTGCTCAAGCGCTATCCCGGCCGGCGGATCTTCGTCGGCGGCGGGATCGCGGTGTGGAACGTCTACGCCAAGTACATCCAGAACTGGGACATCACCCGCCTGCCCTACGACGGCGAGGCCGACCGCTGGTTCGATCCCGCCTGGCTGGTGGGCGGACCGCTGCGCGCGGCCTGAACGGCACCTTCCCGTGAGCCGGCGCGTTGGCCGCGCACGCGTCGCGTTTCCGGAGGCCACGATGAGCGCCCACAGCTACCGCTTCGGCATCGAGGAGGAATACTTCCTGGCCGATGCCGAGACCCGTGGGACACCGCGCGGCGACCTCGCCGCCTTCCACGCGCGGGTGAAGGCGGAACTCCCCGAGACGGGACGCGAATTGGTCGCCGCACAGGTCGAGGTCTGCACCCCGCCGCTCACCGACGCGAGCGCCGCCCGGGCGAATCTCGGCGGCCAGCGGGCCCGGCTCGCCGGCATCGCCGCGGAGAATGGGCTGGCGCTCCTCGCCTGCGGCACGCATCCCCTCGCGCGCTGGTCGCGCCAGACCGCCACGGACGGCGAACGCTACAAGGGCATCCTGTCGGATGTCGGCATCGCCGCCCGGCGGGCCCTGATCTGCGGGATGCATGTCCATGTCGAGGTGCCGGACCCGGAGGCCCGCATCGATCTCATGAACCGGCTGCTGCCGTTCCAGCCGCTGCTGCTCGCCCTCTCGGCCTCCTCGCCGTTCTGGCAGGGCGAGGCGACGGGGCTCAAGGCGTACCGGCTCAGCGTCTTCGGCGAGCTGCCCCGCACCGGCCTGCCGGAGCTTTTTTCCGATGCCGCCGCCCATGCGCGGTTCGTCGCCATCATGACCCGCTCGGGCGCCATCGCCGATGCGAGCTTCCTGTGGTGGTCGCTGCGCCCCTCGATCAAGTTCCCGACGCTGGAATTGCGCATCGCCGATGCCTGCACGCGGCTCGACGATTCGCTGTGCGTCGCCGCCCTGTTCCGCTGCCTCGTGCGCCTGTGCGTGCGCCGGCCCGACCTCCATGCCGATCTCGACGGCGTCTCGCGGGCGCTGGCCTCCGAGAACCTCTGGCGCGCCCAGCATAGCGGCGTGGCCGCGGCGCTGATCGACGAGGCGCGGGGCGACGCCGTCCCGTTCCCGGAGGCGCTGGAGGCGGTGCTCGCCCTCGTGGCCGAGGATGCGGACGCCCTCGGCTGTGCAGCGGACGTGGCCCGGGCCCGGTCGATCGTGGCCGAGGGGACCAGCGCGGACGGGCAGATCGCGGCTTTCGAGGCCGCGCTGTCCGAGGGCAAGGACGAGCGCTCCGCGCTGGCGGCGGCGGTGGACTGGATCGCCGACGCGGCGCGGTAGAGCGGGCCCCGTCCGCCCGCCGCATCCTGAGGTGCGGGAATGCAACGCAGGCCTCGACGGGGACCCCCGCCCGGCCGCGGCTGGATCAGCCCTTGTCGAACGGATTCTGCGAGGTCCGCAAGCTCAGGCGGATCGGTGTGCCCGGCAGGTCGAAGGCCTCGCGCAGGCCGTTCACGAGGTAGCGCGTGTAGGATTTCGGCAGGGCGTTGAGCTGGTTGCCGAACAGCGCGAAATGCGGCGGCCGGCTCTTCACCTGCGTGGCGTAGCGGATCTTGATCCGCCGGCCCGACACCGCCGGCGGCGGGTTGCGGGACGTCGCCTCGTTCAGCCAGTCGTTGATGCGCGAGGTCGAGATCCGCCGGTCCCAGACCTCGGAGGCCTGCACCACCGCCTGCATCAGCTTGTCGACGCCGTCGCCGGCCAGCCCCGAGAGCGGCACGACCGCGACGCCGCGCACCTGCGGCAGCAGCCGGGTGCAATCCTCGCGCAGCTGCTTCAGCAGGCCCGGCTGGTCGGCCACGAGGTCCCATTTGTTGAGGCCGATCACCAGGGCGCGGCCCTCGCTCTCGACGAGGTCGACGATGGTCAGATCCTGCTTCTCGAAGGGGATCGTGGCATCGAGGAGCACCACCACCACCTCGGCGAAGCGCACGGCGCGCAAGCCGTCCGAGACCGCGAGCTTCTCCAGCTTGTCGTCGATCCGGGCGCGGCGGCGCATCCCGGCGGTGTCGTGCAGCTTGATCCGCCGCCCGCGCCATTCCCAATCGAGGGAGATCGAGTCGCGGGTGATGCCGGCCTCGGGGCCGACGAGCAGCCGGTCCTCGCCGAGCATCCGGTTGATCAGCGTCGACTTGCCGGCATTCGGGCGACCGACAATGGCGACCTTGAGAGACCGGCCGCCAGGGGCGTCCGCGTCGTCCTCCTCGTCCTCGTCCTCGTCGCGCTGGGGCAGAGCGCCCTTGAGCGCCTCGTGCAGCTCGCCCAGGCCCTCGCCATGCTCGGCGGAGAACGGGATCGGGTCGCCGAGCCCGAGGGTGAAGGCCTCGTAGGCCCCGGCGAGGCCGGCCCCGCCCTCGGCCTTGTTGGCGATCAGGATCACCGGGCAGCCGGCCCGGCGCACCAGTTCGGCGAAGGGCTGGTCGGCCGGCAGCACGCCGGCGCGGGCGTCGATCACGAACAGCACCACGTCGGCGGCGAGGATCGCCGCCTCGGTCTGCATCCGCATCCGGCCCGTGAGGGTCGCGGCGTCGGCCTCCTCCAGGCCGGCGGTGTCGATCACCCGGAACTGGAGGCCGCCGAAGGTGACGTCGCCCTCGCGCCGGTCGCGGGTGACGCCCGGGCGGTCGTCGACCAGCGCGAGCTTCTTGCCCACGAGGCGGTTGAACAGGGTCGACTTGCCGACGTTCGGCCTCCCGACGATCGCGACGGTCGGCATATCCATGGTGGTTCTCGAAACAGTCCGAACAGAAATCAGCGCGTGATCGGCGGGGGCGGGGCAGCGGGCTCGGGCTTGGCCTCGGTCACCGTCACGGGGCCGCCCGCGACGATCGCCGCGTAGACCTCGATCCGATCCCGCAGGTTCCGCGGGGTATCAGGATCGGCCACGATCTGGTCAAACCAGCGTCCGGCCTCCTCGTAATCGCCCTTCTTCAGGGCGGCGAGACCCAGCATCTCCCGGGCGGTGTGGCGGAACGGGGTGCCGGCGGCCAGGCCCTGGAGGTTGGCCAGCGCCGGATCCGGGTTCGGCCCGTCGAGGCGCAGCAGGGCCGCGCGCAGGCGCGCGAGGTCGCGCAGGCCGTCGCCCAGGCCGGTATCGTCGGCGAGCTTGTCGAACTCCGCGGCGCCTGCAGCGGCGTCGCGCTTGCCGGTCTCGGCCGCCGCCCGGAACCGGGCGAGCAGGCGGTAGCCCGCCGGGCCCTGCGCCTCCAGGGCGTCGAAGGCCTTGTCGGCCTCCGCGACCTTGCCGTCCTTGGCGAGGCGGTTGGCGTCGTCGAACTGCACCGAGGCCACCTCGGCCGCCGCGCGCTGCTGGGCCTGCCAGTAGCGCCAGCCCGCGACGCCCGCCACCACGAGCACGGCGAGCGCGATGATCACGCCGCTGTAGCGCTTCCAGATCTGAAGGATCCGGTCGCGGCGGTAATCCTCGTCGACCTCGCGAAGGAACTCGTTGTTCTCGGCCATTCTATCCCGGCCCGCATGATTTCAGCGGACCACCTCGTCTCGTTCGGGCCCCGCGCCTAACACACGGGCGCGGGGTTGGCGACAGGCAGTGTCTCAGGCGGTGCCCGGCCAGACCGGCACGCCGATCACCGGATAGTGCAAATAGCGGGCGAAAACGAACCACGCGGCCGTCCCGATCACCAGAGCCAGGATGTCGTTGCGCCAGCCCTGCGGGGCCACCGCCGGCCCGCCATGCTGAGCCGCGACCGCCCCCGGGGCGAGAGCCCGGCGCTTGGCGCTGATCCGCGCCGCCACCGCCCAGGCGAGGAAGCCGCCGAACAGCAGCATCGAGCCGAGATCGCCGTTGGCCAGGAGGTGCGCGGTGGCCCAGATCTTCACGGCGAGCAGCATCGGGTGCTTGGCCTTGGCGCGGATATGGCCCGGCAGGTAGGCGGCGGCGAGGCACACGAAGGCGAGCCAGACCAGCGTCAGGGCGAGGTGGCGCGTCCAGACCGGCGGATCCCAGACCGGGATGTAGCCGGCGAGGCGGTAATCGTGGAAGCCGATGCCGATCAGCACCAGCCCGAGCAGCGACAGGGCGATGTAGCCGAGCTTGTAGCGGCCCTCGCCGATCCGGTCGACGATCGCGGCGCGCCGGGTGCGGGCCATCGAGAAGGCATGCGTGCCGAGAAACAGCACCAGCCCGAGGATCAAGAGAACCATAGGAGACTTTCAGTCGGGCCGCACGGCCGGCGGCAAGCACTCTGTAATGGTTCTCAAGCGAATCTCCGCCTGTTTGTCCAGGCGCGGCCGGGACGCAGCCGGATGGCGACCATGGGCTGGGCGGATCGGGTGTCCGGGATGCGACGCGGCGGTGCCACGCTGCGATCGCGCGGGTTTGAGCAGCCGGCGCCGCGCAGTCTCCCTCCCTCCTCTGCGGGGGAGGGCGTCACGGCCGTCAGCCCGGGTCGGGCGAGGGGAGCCCCGTTTCCGGAGGGACCGCCACCTGCGCTGAAGCCCGCACCGTCGCGCCGCCGCGCTCCCCGCCCGCTTCGCAGAAAACCCTCCCCCGCAGAGGGGGGCGGGAGGGCGGTGCGCCTTGGCCGCGTGGCGCTGCTGGTCCTGATCCCCTTCGCAACCCCCGCCTCCGCCGATCCCCCGCTCTCGGCCCTGACCCTGGTCGGGCCGCCGACGGAGATCTTCAAGGCCGGCCGCGATGCCTGCGACGGCGCCGACGTCCCCGACGCGCCGGCCCGCGCCTTCCGCGACGCCGCGGGCGCGGTGGCGCTCTACGGGATGCATTACCGTAACCGGGCGCTGCGCGGCCCGGATCTCGGCCAGCTCAAGCTCGACTGCACGGTGGTGCTCGATTCGGGTGAGAAATCCGATCCTGCGGCCTACGACGACCGCTCCTGGATCACCGCCACCTGGACCGAGGACGGCGCCCGCGTGGCCGCACTCCTCCACCACGAGTACCAGGCCAACGAGCATCCGGGCCGCTGTCCGGCGGCCACCTACATGGCCTGCTGGTACAACACGATCACGGCCGCCACCTCGACGGATGGCGGCCGTAGCTTCAAGCGGCAGAGCCCGCCCGTGGTGGTCGCCGGAGCCCCGTTCCGGCAGGAGAGCGACCAGGGCCGCCACCGCGGCTTCTTCAATCCGTCGAACATCGTCGCGGACGGGAGATGGCGGTACTTCCTCGCCTCGACCACCGGTTGGACCCGGCCCGGCAGCGACCAGGAATCCGGGATCTGCCTGTTCCGCAGCGACGATCCGGCCGATCCGACCCGCTGGCGCGCCTGGACCGGCACCGGTTTCACCGCCGCCTTCCCGGACCCCTACCGCGCCGCCCGCCCGAACACGGCGACCTGCCGGCCGGTCGGGCCGTTCCCGGGCCCGGTCGGGGCCGTCGTCCGGCACCGCGGCTCGGGCGCCTGGATCGCCGTGTTCATGGCCAAGGCGGCCGAGGGTTACCCGCAATCCGGCTTCTATTGGACCACCTCCCGCGACCTGATCACCTGGGACAGCCCGCGCCTGCTCCTCGCGGGCGCAACCCTCTACGACGACCCGTGCGCGGCCACGGCGCCGCTCATCGCCTATCCGTCGCTGCTCGATCCGGACGCGCGGGGCCGCAATTTCGACGATGTCGGAGAGCGGGCGCTGCTCACTTATGCGCGCCTGCGCACGGAGGGCTGCACGATCACCTCCGACCGGGACCTGCTGCGCCGCCCGGTGGCGATCCACGTCTGGCCCTGATCGCGCTTGACCGGGATGCGGCCGCCGCGCCACTCAGGGCCTGAGAGGTTCGCATGGACGCGCAAGCCGATACGCCGATTCGCGATGCCGCCGCGCTGCGCGGGCTGTTCGGGCCCGTCGGACCGCTCGCCGCCCGCAAGGTGCTGGACCACATCGACGATTACGGCCGCCGCTTCATCGCCCTGGCGCCGTTCCTGGTGGTGGCGAGCGCGGACAAGGCCGGCCATGTCGACGCCAGTCCCCGGGGCGATGCGCCGGGCTTCGTCGCCGTTGCGGATTCCCGGACCCTGGTGATCCCGGACCGGCGCGGCAACAACCGCATCGACACGTTCCTCAATCTGCTCGAGAGCCCGGGCGTCGGGCTGATCTTCCTCGTGCCGGGGATCGACGAGACCTTCCGGGTGAACGGCACCGCCGCGCTGACGCAGGACGCCGCGCTGCTCGAGCCCATGCGCGCCCAGGGCAAGGTGCCGGCCGCGGGGCTCGTCGTGCAGGTGCGCGAGGCGTTCTTCCATTGCGGCAAGGCGATGATCCGCTCCGGGCTCTGGGATCCGGCGCGCCATGTCGCGCGCGACGCCTTCCCGAGCCTGGGACGCATCCTGTCCGATCAGACTGCGGCCGCCGACGTGGCGGAGGCCGAGGCCACCATCGCCGACGCCTATCGGACGCGGCTCTACTGACCGGATTGGCCGAGGGCTCGTGCGTCGGATGCGACGGAGCGCACCGGCTGGCCGATCCGCTGGCAGACCACTGTGCCGAGGGTCACGCTCAGCATCAGGGCGGTGCCCGAGAGCAGCATCGTGGTTGCCCGGGCATAGGCACGGCCGACATGGATCAGCAGGCAGCCGGATGCGAAGATCGCGAAGGCCGGGAGCAGATGCTGCACGGGCGACGTCCTCTCTGGCTGCGGACGGACTGTCCGGGGTGCGGGGACCGAGGACCATCGTCAGCGCGCGGCGTGAAAACGCGGTTAATGTCGCGTATAGCTGTCGTCGGAGTGGACCGGCCGGAGAGGATCCCGCATGCCGCATTCGAGGGTTCCGGAGGCCGAGATCGGGACGGTCGGGACGGCGTCGGCCGACCCCCGCGACACGGCGCTTCTGGGCGCGGGTGCCATCGGCGCCGGGACGGTCGGGGCGTCAGCGCTGGGTGCGCTGGCCCTCGGGGCCGCGGCGCTCGGCGTCGTCGCGGTGGGCGCCTTCGTGATCGGACGCCTTTCGGTGGGGCGGGCCCGGGTCGGCTCCCTGGAGATCGGCGCGCTGGAGATCGACACGCTCACGGTGCGGTCTCTGCGGATGCCCGACCGGGATCCGGGTTGAGACACGGTATGAGTCTCCGGGCGGCCCACCGGTGCCGCGCGGATAACGAGGAGGGGAGCGATGACCGATCGGAAGCCGCCCTTTCGGCCCGCGGATGCGGTCGATGTCCTCGGTGAGGTCGAGGGTGATTTCGTCCTGCCGCTCTGCCTGCCGGGATCCAACCTGCTGATCGGCGAGGATCTCGCCATGCTGGTCCTCAGCACGATCCACGGGCAGCGGGTCGGCCTGCCGCTCAGCGCCCAGGGCGTGGCCGACCTTCACACGGTCCTGGGCGAGGCCCTGCGGCTGCTGCAGGCGCGCGAGCGCGGGCCGGTGCAGTAGCTTCGGCCCCTCGCCGGGCGGCGAAAGGCTTCGTTGAGGCGGCCGGGATAGACAGGTCCCGGACCCTCTCCGTGGCGGCCGATGCGCGCTCCGTTGCTTCTCCTGCTGCTGACCTGCGCGGCCCCCGCGCAGGCCCGGCCCGCGACCTTTCTGGCGGTGCATGCGCTCGGCATGGCGTCCCTGCCGCCGGTTCCCCCGGTTGCCGCGCCGGCGCCGGCCGTCGCCGATGCGCGGGCCCGCTTCCTGCCGCTCATCGCCCGCGAGGCCGCCGGCACCGGCCTGCCGCTCGCGGTCGCCGACGCCGTCGCGCGGATCGAGAGCGGCTACGATCCCACCGTGGTCGGCAGCGTCGGCGAGGTCGGTCTGATGCAGGTCCGGCCCACCACCGCGGCGATGCTCGGCTTCCGGGGCACCGTCGCCGAGCTGGCGGCCCCGGAGATCAACGTTCGCTACGGCGTACGCTATCTCGCCGAAGCCTGGCGCCGGGCCGACGGCGACCTCTGCCGCGCCCTGATGAAGTACCGGGCGGGACACGGGTCGGAGGTGATCTCGCCCCTGTCGCAGCTCTACTGCGCCCGCGCCCAGGCGATCCTGGCCGATCCCGAAGCGCGCCTCGTCCGGGCAAGCGCGCGCCCGGCCGTCCCGTTCCGCCTCGCCGACAAGCAGACGCGCCCCGTCCACCGGACGCGCGTGGTCGCCGAGCCGACGCCGCCGCTCTCGTTCTGGGAGGCGCACCGGGCACGGATCGCCCGGCTCAACGCCGCCGTGCTGGCGCGCTGGCGGGCCCGCGGCGTGACGGCCGCCCCCACAGGCCATCCCTCCGGCGAGCCGGCGGGCGGGTAGGGCGGATCAGTCCTCGGCCCCGTCCGACCGCGCCCCCCGGGCGACCTCGCGCATGGCGGCATCCGGCAACGGGCGCTGGAGCCGGAGCGCCTCCGCGGTGGGCGCCTCGAGCCAGGTCGCCCATTCCTCCGGTTGCGTGAGCAGCACCGGCATCGCCTTGGGATGGACCGGCCCGACGACGCCGTTCGCCTCCGTGGTCAGGAAGGCGAACAGCCGGTGCTCCGCGGCGACCCGGTCCGGGTTCTCGCGCTTCGTCCCCCGCACGCCCGTCCAGGGCCGCCAGATCCCCGCGAAGGCGAAGAGCGGCCGATCCTCGTCGAGGGCGAACCAGACCGGCGTCTTGCGCGGCTTGGTGTCGGCGTACTCGCTGAAGGCGGTGACCGGCACGAGGCAGCGATGGGCGGCCCCGAGCCAGGGTCGCCAGTGCGGGCTCGCGACGTTGCGCACGTTGGTGATCGGATGCTCGCCGAACGCCTTCGGCCCCGGCATGCCCCAGCGCATCATCGCGAGGTCCCGTCCGGCGGTGCCGTTCAGGACCACCGGCGCCAGCTGGTCGGGAAAGATAGCCGGCAACGGCGGAAGGTTTCCGGTGCGGTCCTCCGCGATCGCGAAGGCCCGGCGCAGATCCGCGGGGCCGGTCCGCAGGCTGTAGAGGTTGCACATGGGCGTCCCGGACGGTTGGTGGGCACGGCGCCGGCTCTACACGCTTCCGGGATGCCGCGCCCAGCCGGGCCTACGGGGATACGCCCCAGCCGATCGGCGGCCGGAGCGCGCCGCCTCAGTTCAGGTGGAACACCACCTTCACGCAGCCGTCCTTCTTGTCGCGGAAGGCCTTGTAGAGGTCCGGCCCGTCCGCGAGGTCGTGCGAACGGTGGGTGATCAGGGAGGTCATGTCGATCTTTCCCGCCTGGATCAGCTTGGTCAGCGGCTCGAGATAGCGCTTCACATGGGTCTGGCCGCTCTTGAGGGTCAGGCCCTTCTGGACGATCGAGCCCATGTTGACCGGGATCGGTCCGCCATAGACGCCGGGCACCGAGACGATCCCACAGGGCCGGACCGCCTTGATGGCTTCGGCCAGCGCGTAGGGCCGCTCGGTGGCGGTCAGCTTCTCCTGGACGGCAGAGAGCACGCCGGTGAGGCCGCCATGGCCGGCACTCGCCTCCATGCCGACGCAGTCGATCACGCCGTCGGCACCCTGGCCCTTGGTGATCTCCTTGATTCGCTCGAACACGTCCTCGTTCATGAAGTCGATGATGTCGGTGGCGCCGGCCTTCCGGGCGAGGGCGATGCGCTCGGGCACGGTCTCGATGGCGATGATCCGCTCGGCCCCCATGATCTTCGCCGACTGGATCGCGAAGATGCCGACCGGGCCGGCGCCCCAGACCGCGATCGTCTCGCCGCCCTGGATCTCGCAATGCTCTGCGCCCTGCCAGCCGGTGGGCAGGATATCGGTGAGGAACAGGACGGATTCGTCGTCCATGCCCTCCGGCACCTTCATGGGCGCGACGTCGGCCATCGGCACACGGACATACTCGGCCTGGCCACCGGCATAGCCGCCGGTTAGGTGCGAGTATCCGAACAGGCCGGCCGTCGTGTAGCCGAACTGCGCGGCCGCCATCTCGGCGTTGCGGTTGGAGCGCTCGCAGACCGAGTAATTGCCGAGCTTGCACTGGCGGCATGCGCCGCAGTTGATGTTGAAGGGCACGACGATCCGGTCGCCCTTTTTGAACTTGGTGAAGCCGGTCCCGACCTCCACGACCTCGCCCATGAATTCGTGGCCGAGGACGTCGCCGCTCTTCATGGTCGGCATCTGGCCGTCCATCAGGTGCAGGTCCGAGCCGCAGATCGCGCAGCTCGTGACCTTGATGATCACGTCGCGGGAATCCTCGATGACCGGGTCCGGGACCGTGTCGCAGCGGATATCGTTGCGGCCGTGCCAGCACAGTGCCTTCATCGCGAGGATCTCCGGAGACTTTCGGGAATGCGGCCGGCTCGGCCGCCTTCCGGGTAAAGCCGTCGGCGGTACGGCCAAGTTCCCCGGGATCGCGTTTGGGAATCGCCTCGCCGACAGCCGAACCTTCGGGCCGCCAGCCGCAGCGTTGTGGCCATGACAGGTTCAGGGCCGTCGATCTCAGGCTGGGCGGGGCTGCTGGACCGGCTCAGGACGAGAAGTTTACAAATGTTTCACGTGAAACAGCGGTGTTCACCGCCCTTTTACGGTCCGGGACGGTTCCAGGTCTGCCTGTCTCAGGCGATCCCGTCGATGCCGATGGGGAGCTGCTCCGGACCGCGCAGGGACGCGCCCGGGCGATAGGGGGGCGGATCCTGCGGCAGACGCGGGGCGATCAGGCGGCGGCTCAGCGCCACCAGGGCGATCTCGGCCTCGATCCGCGCCAGAGGCGCGCCGACGCAATAATGCAGGCCGCCGCCGAAGCCGAAATGCTCGATATCGGACCGGTCCGGATCGAAGCGGTCGGGGGCGTCGAACCGGGCCGGATCGCGGTTCGCGGCGGCGAAGAGCAGGATGACGGGCGCGCCCTTGGGGATCGTCTCGCCGGCCACCGTGATCGCGCCGAGGGCCTTGCGGGTCCGGAAATGCACCGGCGGTTCGTAGCGCAGAACCTCCTCGATCAGGCGGGGGGCACGTTCGGGATCGGCGCGGAGCCGCTCCAGCTGCTCGGGATGCCGGAGCAGGGTCAGCATGGCGTTGGTGATGAGGTTCACGGTGGTTTCGTGGCCTGCCACCAGCAGAAGGACCGCCGTCGACAGGAGATCGAAATCGCTCAGCTGCTTGCGGCCGTCCGGACCGGGCGCGGCCAGACCGCTCAGCATGTCGTCGGTCGGGCGCCGCCGCTTCTCGCGGATGAGGTCGCGCATATAGGCGGCGATCTCGTCGAAGGCCCCGACGATCTTGCGGCGGGTCGTGTCGTCGTGGCGCGCGTCCGGCTCCACCGCGGTGGCGAGCTGCGTCGCCCAGGCCTGGAACCGCGGCTCGTCCTCGCGCGGAACGCCGAGCAATTCGCAGATCACCGTCACCGGCAGGGGATAGGAGAGATCGCTGACGAGGCAGACCTCCCGGCGTCCCCGACATGTATCGATCAGGGCGTCCACCTCGCGGGCGATCCGTGGCCGCAGGGCCTGCACGCGCGCGATCGAGAATTCCCGCATGACGAGGCTGCGCAGCCGGTCATGGTCCGGCGGGTCGCGGAAGATGAACGGTCGGTGCGTGGCGCTGATGCGGTTCTTGATCGGATTGAGGATCAGGTCCTTGAGCGGGTTGCCGGTGCGCGGACGCCGGGGCGGCGGCAGATCCTCGGAACTGAGCCGCGGATCGAACAGCAATCCGCGGATCGCCGCGTGCGTGGAGACGACGTAGCTGCCGTCGCGCTGGCGGGAGACCGGCCGCTGCCGCAACCGGGCATAGAGCGGGTACGGATCGGCCCGGTTTGCCGGATCCATCACGGCGGCGAACAATGCGTCGTCAGACATCGACGGTCTCGGTGGATGGGCGCGCCGGGGCGGCTTGGCGCGGAGACGGGAAGCCCGGGGCGGCGGTCTGAACGCGCGGCTGGTCGGTGGCGTCGATGATCGGCGGGAAGGCGGCGCCGGCCGTGATCGCCTCCGCGTAGGCGGGCAGCCAGCGGGCCTGATCGAACGAGACGGCCGCGATGCTGCGCCCGGCCCAGCCGTACACGGCGAGAAAGCGCCGGGAGGACCGAGACCCCTGCACCACCGCGACGGAATCGGCGCCCTCGGGAAGCCCGATCACCTTGATGTTGATCCCGAACTGGCTCGACCAGAAGGCCGGCAGGTGCGCGTAGGGGCGCTGGTCGCCGGGGCCGGCCAGCATGTTGCGCGCGGCGTGGGCCGCCTGCTCGACGGCGTTGCCCCAGTGCTCCACCGCGATCAGGCGATCGCCGTAGAGCGGGATCGGCCACCGGGCGACGTCGCCGGCGGCGTAGATGTCCGGGCAGGGCGCCCCGTCGGCGTCGAGGACCCGGCAGGCCGCGTCGCAGGTCACCCCGCCGGCATCCGCCTTCAGGCCCGCGCCCCGCAGCCAGCCTGTCGCCCGGGTCGCCCCCAGGGCCGCGATGACGAGGTTGGTCTCGATCGTGCTGCCGTCGGCCAGTCGGGCCCGTGCCACATGCCCCGCCGCATCGCCCTCGAAGGCGCGCACCATCGTGTTGGGCCGGAACGCCGCGCCGGCGTCGCGCAGGCACGACGCGATCACCCCGCCGACGAAGCTTCCCAGGCCTCGAGCCAGGGGCGCCGGATTCGGATCCACGAGGGTCACGGGCAGGCCGAGATCGCGCAGGCACGACGCCGCCTCGCAGCCGATCAAGCCGCCGCCCACGATGAGCACCTGGCGCGGGCGGGAAACCAGGGCCTCCCGGAGAGCCGCGGCATCGTCGCGCCCGCGCAGGGTGAAGAGACCGGCGAGCCCGCCGCCGGTCTCGGCCGGCCAGGGCCGGGCCTCGGCGCCGGTGGCGATGAGGAGGGCCTCGTAGGCCAGGACCGACCCGTCGGCGAGCCGAAGGGTGCGGGCCGCCCGATCGAGGGAAATGGCCGGGCTTCCGAGGCGCCAGCGGGCGTGGAGGTCGGTCAGTTCCGGCAGCCGGGTGGCGTCGGCGGCGAGTTCCCCGGCGAGCACGTGCTTCGACAGGGGCGGGCGGTCGTAGGGGCGGTGCGGCTCGGCGCCGACCAGGGTGAGCGGGCCGTCATAGCCGCCCCGCCGCAGCGCCTCGGCGCCGCGCAGGCCGGCGAGGGATGCCCCGACCACGACGATGCCGGCGGGTTCGGGGGTCACGGGGCGTCTCCGTCATCCGGGCCGGCCTGGAGGCTGATGGCGCGGACCGGGCAGGCCTCGACGGCCCGCTCGACGGCGCCGCGCCGGTCGGCCGGCGGCGCAGGATCGTAGAACAGGATCTCATGGCCGCGGATGGCGAAGGCCTCCGGTGCGGCGTAGCAGCACTGGGCGTAGCCCTGGCAGCGGTTGAGGTCGACGACGACCCGGAGCGCCCCGGCGCCGGCGGCCGGCTTCATGCCGACCTCGCGAGACGGCCTGCGCCGCCGGCACCTGACCGTGCGAGGTCGTCCACCGCCGTCAGGATGGAGGCCATGGCGTCCCGGGCCGCGAAGGCGTCCCGCAGCGCCCCGGCGCGCGTCCGGAAGCCGGGCTCGTCAAGCACGCGCCCCACCGCGGCGCCGATGGCCTCCGGGCTCGGTGCGTTGGTCCCGAGGTTGATCCCGACGCCGGACCAGCCGATGCGCGCGTTCACCTCGGCCTTGTCCTCGGTCAGGCCGGCCGACACGATCGGCACGCCGGCGGCGAGGGCCTGCGAGACGCTCCCATAGCCGCCGTTGGTGACGAGCACGCTCACCCGCGGCAGCAAGTCCCGGAACGGCAGGAAGCACGACACCCGGGCATTGGCCGGGACCGGACCCGTCAGCGCGTCCACGGGACGGCCGCCGGTGGTGGCCAGGACCAGCAGATCGTCCCGGTCGGCCAGGGCCGCGAGGGTCGGCTCGACCAGCTCGCCGAAATCCGCGTTGGCCAGCGTTCCCTGGGTGACCAGCACGACGGGCCGGCCCGCCGCGTTCGCCTGTTCCAGCTCGGGCCACCAGTCCGGAAGCGGCGCGGGCGGCGTCGGCGGCTGGAGCAGGCCGATGAAGCGGAGGCCGGAGGGCAGGGTGCCGTAATCGTACTCGAAGCCCGGCACGGTCGGCTGCAGGAACAGGTCCGGCAGGATCACGATGGAATGCGGCAGCGAGGCCGGCAGCGGCGGCAGGCCGAGCCGCGCGAGCGTCGCGTCGGTATAGGCCCGCACCGGGTTGACGAAGGCCGCGTCCATGCCGGCCTTGAGGCTGGCATAGCGGACCAGGTCGTCCCGGTCGCGGGCCGGGGGCAGGCCGAGGCCCACGGGCGCGTGGTCGGGCCGGTCGAGGAACAGGAAGCTGACGTTGACGGTCACGATGGGCGGCCGCGGCGCGGTATCGAGGAGCAGCGGCAGCACCCCGAGGAACATGCTGCCGGCCAGGATCACGTCGGGGGCCTCGGCGGCGATCAGCGCCCGCAGGGCGGCGGCCTGGACCGGCATGGGATCCACGAAGCGGCGCTTGAATTCCCGGCGGTAGCGCTCCGGGCCGGCGGGCAGTTCGGTCTCGCGGTACGCGGCCGCATCATGGTCCGCGTACGGCGTGAACCGCAGACCCGCCGCCTCCACCTTCGGCCGGAAGGCCGGGTCGGTGAGAACGAGGACGTCGTCCCCCCGGGTGGCAGCCGTCCGCCCGATGGCGAGGAGCGGGTTCACGTGGCCGGTGAGCGGCGTCGCGGCGATCAGGATCTTCATCACGGCCTCTTCGAGCGCAGCCGGTCGAGCCGGCGGCGCTTCGGATCAGGGTGCCGGCGCCTTCATGCGCAGCGGCCCCGTGGCCCCCGACGCGCCGGACTCACAGGGGGAATCGCAGCCGGGCCTGCGCAGTTACACAACCGGAGGGTGCTTCGTGCGGCACCGCACCATCGCACCCGGCCGAACAACCGCGCAAGATCCGAATGTCGGATGCCACGAGGCGCGCGCGGCCTGTCCAAGGCAGGGGCGCACCGGCCGTGGCGGCCATCCTCGGCGGACCGGAAAGCCGTCAGTCGACCACGACCACCCGGTTCGGCAACTCGTCCGGGTCGCCGGGCTCCGCGGGGAGATGTTCCGCCAGGCAGGCGCCGACACGCTCGACCGCCGCCGTCAGGCCATCCTCGACGGCGCCGCGACCGAGGGCCGGGACCAGCTCGGCGAGGATCCCGTCCCAGGCGGTGGGCGGGATCTCCCGGAGGACGCCGAGATCGGTGACGATCTCCGCGTGCCGCTCGGCGAGCGACAGGTAGAGCAGTACGCCGGTGCGGCGGCGTGTCAGGCTCAGGCCCCGGGACCAGAAGGCCCGGCGGGCGGCCTCCCGGGCGCGGGCCCGGCGCAGCTGGCGCGGCACGAGGGCCATGCGCAGCCGCTCGTTCTGGCTTGCGACAAGGATCGCGGCCACGAGGGCCGCCTGCGCCAGCAGGATCGACGCTGCGCTCCAGGCCGTCAGGGCGATCAGCGGCCAGGGCAGGAGCAGCGCCGCCGCCAGGGTCGCGAGCAGGATCACGGAGCGATAGGCGCCGGCGCGCCGGCTGACCATCACGACGATCTCGCCGGATGTCCCGGCTTCCGCCCGGGCCACCGCGCGGGCGAGTCGCGCCCGCGCCTCCGACGTCAGAACATCCGCGCGTCTACCAGTCACCGGAGGCTCCTCCGCCGCCCGACGAGCCGCCGCCGCCGGAAAAACCACCGTCGAAACCCCCCGACGATCCGCTGTCCGAGAAGCCGCCGCCCCATCCGCCCGAGCCGGGGCCCGGCAGGATGACGAGGCCGCCGCCCCGCCCCGTCCTGCCGCCCCGGCTCATGCGCCAAGCGACGAAGAGCACGATCAGGAACAGGGCGATGAAGACCGCGACCTGGGCGGGATCGACCTCGTCGGCCCGCACCTGCGGCTTGCGTTGCCATTCCTGCGCGTCGCCCGACAGGATCGACAGGATGCCGTCGACGCCGGCATTGAGGCCGCCGAAATAATCGCCGGTCTTGAAGCGCGGGGTGATGGCGCTGGCGATGATGACCTTGGACAGGGCGTCGGTCAGCGCCCCCTCCAGGCCGTAGCCGACCTCGATCCGGACCTTCCGCTCGCTCGGCGCCACGAGCAGCAGGACGCCGTTGTTGGTCTTGGCCTGCCCGAGCTTCCAGTCCCGGAACAGGCGGTTGGCGTAATCCTCGACGGTCGTGCCCTGCAGGTTCGGAACCGTTGCAACGACCACTTGGTCCGAGGTCTTGTCCTCGTGCGCCTTCAGCTTGGCGTCCAGCGTGCCGCGCTGCTCCGGGGTGAGGATGCCGGCCGCGTCGATCACGCGGCCGGTCAGCGCCGGGAAGGTCAGCTCGGCCGCCAGCGCCCCGATCGCGTAGACCGTCAGGCAGGCTGCCAGGACGGCGAGCGACAGGGCGAGGCGCGCCCGGACGGGCATGGTCCGCCCCATGGTCCGCCCCCTGTGCCGCACCCTAGAACTTCACGTTCGGCGGCCGGTCGGCGTTCGGCGTCGCCGTGAAGGTCTCCATCGGCTTGGCGTCGGGATACAGGATCGCCGCGATCCAGCGGCCCGGGATCGTGCGCACCTCGGTGTTGTAGGCCTGGACGGCGGTGATGTAGTCGCGCCGTGCCACCGCGATGCGGTTCTCCGTGCCCTCGAGCTGGGATTGCAGGGCGAGGAAGTTCTGGTTCGACTTGAGGTCGGGATACTTCTCCACCGTCACCAGCAGGCGGCCGAGCGCCCCAGAGAGCTGGTTCTGGGCGTCCTGATACTCCTTGAACTTCTGCGGATCGCTGACCGTGGAGGCGTCGACCTTCACGCTGGAGGCCTTGGCGCGGGCCTCGGTGACCCCGATCAGCACGTCCTTCTCCTGCTGGGCGTAGCCCTTCACGGTCTCGACGAGGTTGGGGATCAGGTCGGCCCGGCGCTGGTACTGGTTCTGCACCTCGCTCCAGGCGGATTTGGCCTGCTCCTGCAGCGTCGGCACCCGGTTGACCGCCCCGCAGCCGGAGAGGCCCGCGGCCACCAGGATCACCGAGAGCACGCCGAAAAGGCGCGCCGCAGGCGATGTCCGGCGCCCCGCACCGGCCGTCAGCGTCGTTCCCATATCGTCCCCCATCTGCCGGCCGAGACTCGGCCGCTTGATCACGAACACGAGAGATAAGCGCCGGAACCGCCAAGGTAAGGTCCCCGCGTCCTCGGCCTTGTAGGATTGTGGTGTTGCCCGGTAAGGGCGTCGGCAACGGACCGGGTCGGCGCACGTTCGGAC
Source organism: Methylobacterium sp. UNCCL125 (assembly GCF_900116795.1). Classification (NCBI taxonomy): domain Bacteria; kingdom Pseudomonadati; phylum Pseudomonadota; class Alphaproteobacteria; order Hyphomicrobiales; family Methylobacteriaceae; genus Methylobacterium; species Methylobacterium sp. UNCCL125. Next base: position 127,096 of record NZ_FPBW01000021.1, read on the forward strand.
CTCGGGTCGATCATTGGGTCGATCATCGGGTGGACCCATCGGCGCGGCGCCGCGGAGACCGGGAATGGATGCAGCACTCGCCGATCATGTCCGGGCCGCCAGCGCCGCCGCGCGGCGCCACGCCCTGGCGTACCGGGCGCCCTCCGGCAAGGACGCGCTGCCCTGGTCGATCATCGAGGCGTTCGACGCCCGGGTCCGCGGCCACCTCGCCCGCGACCCACGGATCGAGGACGAACGCGACCGGGTCCTGATCGCCGCGGTGAAGCTTGCCGAGACGCCGGTCGAGGAGGGCGAGGAGAGCATCGCCGAGGCGCGCGCCCATCTCGTCGACGCGATCGACTACCTGGAACAGGCGGTGCTGCGGCTCGGCCTCGTCAACCGGGAGGGGGCCAAGGCCGGTCTCGGCACCTACGGCCAGCCGGTCGGATCCCGCGACTGACGGCACGCCTGACCGAGCCGTCACCGGATGTCCGCCGACCTGCCCGCGGCCGCAACCCTCAGCCGCCTCGACCTGAAGACCCTCCGGCTGTTCGCGGCCATCTGCGCAGAGGGGACGCTGAACGGCGCGGCCCGCCGGGCGGCGATCGCGCCCTCGGCGGTGAGCAAGCGCCTCGCCGAGCTGGAGCACGCGCTGGGCTGCACCCTGCTCACCCGCGAGCCGCGCGGCATGCGGCTCACGCCGGCGGGCGAGACCCTGCTGCACCACACCCGCCGGATGCTGGCGAGCGCCGAGCAGATCGCCCTGGAACTCGCCGAGCACGCCCGGGGCGTGCGCGGCTTCGTGCGGGTGCTCGCCAACCTCTCGGCCATCGTGGAATTCCTGCCCGAGGACCTGCAGGCCTTCCTGGCGGCGCAGGCCGGGATCCGGGTCGACCTCGAGGAGCGCCCGAGCGGCGGCGTCGTGGCCGGCGTCGAGGAGGGACTCGCCGATCTCGGCCTCTGTGCCGACAACACCGACACCCGCAGCCTCACCGCCTACCCGTACCGGAGCGACCGCCTCGTCCTGGTGATGCCCGTCGGGCATCCGTTGAGCCGCCGCGGCGCCGTCGCCCTGGCCGATACCCTCGACTACGACCATGTCGGGCTGCACGCGGAGAGTTCGATCTACGCCGCCCTGCGCGACGAGGCCCGGCGCCTCGGCCGGCCCCTGCGTCTGCGCATGCACGTCCCGAGCTTCGACGCCATCTGCCGGATGGCGCAGGTCGGCCTGGGTCTCGGGACCGTCCCGGAACATGTCTACGCCCTGCTCGGACCGCCGATGCGGCTCGCCGCGGTGCCGCTCACCGATCCCTGGGCGGCGCGCACGCTGCGCCTCGTGGTCCGGCCCGGACCGGTATCCCCGGCGGCGGCGCTCCTCTTGGACCATCTCCGGGCCGCCGGGCGCTGAGTCTGCGTTCTCCGCTCGCGAACGCACGATGATGCATGGCGTTTGGACTTCGCGGCGGGAACGGCCGTATTTTCCAGGCAACCAAAGATGGAGGAAAGCCGTGTCCGGTCCGCTCAGCGGTATCCGCGTTCTCGAGCTTGGTCAGCTGATCGCCGCGCCCTTCGCCACGCGGCTGATGGCCGAATTCGGCGCGGAGGTCATCAAGGTCGAACCCCCGGGTGAGGGTGATCCCCTCCGGAAGTGGCGCAAGATGCACGAGGGCACCTCGCTCTGGTGGTACCTGCAGTCGCGCAACAAGAAGTCGATCGCGGTCAATCTGAAGTCTCCGGACGGTCTCGACATCGTCAAGCAGCTCGCCAAGAGCGCCGATGTCGTGGTCGAGAACTTTCGGCCCGGCGGTCTGGAGAAGCTCGGGCTGGGCTGGGACGTGCTCTCGGCGCTCAACCCCAACCTCGTGATGGTCCGCATCTCGGGCTACGGCCAGACCGGGCCCTACCGCGACCGGCCCGGCTTCGGCGCCATCGGCGAGTCGATGGGCGGCATCCGCTTCACCACCGGCAGCCCGGAGGCTCCGCCGGCGCGGGTCGGCGTCAGCATCGGCGACACCCTGGCCTCGCTCCACGGCGTCATCGGCGCGCTGATGGCCCTGCTGCGGGTCAAGACCGGACAGGGCGCGGGCCAGGTCATCGACGTCTCGCTCGTCGAGAGCGTGTTCAACGTGATGGAGAGCCTCGTTCCCGAATACGACCTGCTGGGCGAGGTCCGCACCCGCACCGGCGGCGCCCTGCCGGGCATCACCCCGTCGAACACCTATCCGACGCGGGACGGCGGCTACGTGGTCATCGCCGGCAACAGCGACCCGATCTTCCGCCGCCTGATGACGGCGATCGGCCGGCCCGACCTCGCCGACGACCCGGCGCTCCGCAACAACGAGGGCCGCTCGCAGCAATCCGCGATGCTCGACGGCACCATCGCCGACTGGTCGAAGACCAAGACCGTCGAGGAGGCGCTCGCCGTCCTCGACGCCGCCGACGTGCCGGCCGGCCGGATCTACTCGGTGGCCGACATCGTGGCCGATCCGCACTACCAGGCGCGCGACATGATCCTGCAGGCGGAACTGCCCGGCGGGACCGCGGTGAAGATGCCCGGCATCGTGCCGAAGCTCTCCGACACGCCCGGCGAGGTCCGCTGGCAGGGGCCGGCGCTGGGCGCCCACACCGATTCCGTGCTCGCCGAGCTCGGTCTCGACCCGGCGCGCATCGCCGCGCTGCGCGAGAAGGGAGCCGTGGCATGACCGCTGTGTCGAGTGGCACCCTGATCGTCCAGGAGGTCGCCACCCGCGACGGCTTCCAGATCGAGCCGGTCTTCGTGCCGACGGCGGAGAAGATCCGCCTGATCGACGCCCTGGCGGCGGCCGGCTTCAGCCGGATCGAGGCCTCGTCCTTCGTCTCGCCGAAGGCCGTGCCGGCGCTCGCCGACGCGGCCGAGGTCTTTTCCGGGATCCGGCGTCGGCCCGGGACCGTCTACGTCGCCCTGGTGCCGAACCCGAAGGGCGCCGAGCGGGCGCTCGCCGCCAAGGTCGACGAGATCAACCTCGTCGCCTCGGTGAGCGAGACCCACAACCGCGCCAACATGGGCATGAGCCCGGCCGACTCGATCGCCGGCTTCGCCCGGATCATGGATTCGGTGCGCGGCGCCCCGGTCAGCACCAACGCCACGGTGGCGACCGCCTTCGGCTGCCCGTTCGAGGGCGACCAGCCGGTCGACAAGGTCGTCGCGCAAGTGGAGCGCTACCTGTCCCTCGGCATCGACGGGGTGACGCTGGCCGACACCACCGGCATGGCCAATCCCCGGCAGGTGGGCCGCCTCGTCGCGCGGGTCCTGCCGCTGGTCGGCCCCGGGCGCCTGACGCTCCATTTCCACAACACCCGCGGTCTCGGCCTCGCCAACGTGCTGGCCGCCTACGACGCGGGCGCCCGCCGCTTCGACGCGGCGCTCGGGGGCCTCGGCGGCTGCCCGTTCGCGCCCGGCGCCACCGGCAACATCTGCACCGAGGACCTCGTCAGCATGGCCCACGAGATGGGCGTGCCGACGGGCCTCGACCTTCCGGCGCTGATCGGCCTGTCGCGGGATCTGCCCCGCCTCGTCGGCCACGACGTGCCCGGCCAGGTCGCCAAGGCTGGACGCCCCTGCGATCTCCACCCGGCGCCGGCCAAGGCCGCCTGAGAGTGCGTTGACCCTGCGGCCGCGATCCCGCGCCACGCGAGGGAGATCCCGGTCGCGCCCTCATCCTGAGGTGCCGGAGCACAGCGGAGGCCTCGAAGGAGGTCTTCAGGCATCGCGCTTCGGACCGGAGGGCTCCTTCGAGACGGCTTCGCCGCACCTCAGGATGAGGGCGCGGGTTGGAGGCGCCCAGTCGAACAGGCTCTGAGCTCACCCGGGGCAAGCCGCCCGTCCGAAGGCGGCGCCCCCCACCACGTGTCCAAAAACAACAACACGGAGGAAACCATGACCGCAGCCCTGTCGGGTTCGCCGGCCGCCGTCGAGGCCGGTGCGGTGACGGAGACGAGCGTCGTCCGCAAGGTCGCGTGGCGGCTCATGCCGCTGATCATGATCTGCTACATGTTCGCGTTCTTCGACCGCATCAACATCAGCTTCGCCAAGTTCCAGCTCCAGAGCGACCTCGGCTTCAGCAACGTCGCCTACGGGCTCGGCGCGAGCATGTTCGTCGTCGGCTACGTGATCTTCGAGGTGCCCTCGAACCTGATGCTGTACCGGGTCGGGGCGCGCCGCTGGATCGCCCGGATCATGATCTCCTGGGGCATCGCCACCGCGCTGATGATCTTCATCCGAAGCGAGTGGCACTTCTACGCCCTGCGCTTCGTGATCGGCGCCATGGAGGCGGGTTTCGCGCCGGGCATCCTCTACTACCTGACCCTGTGGTTCCCGGCCTCGCATCGCGGGCGGATCACCAGCTTCATGTTCGTGGCCTCGGCCTTCTCGGGCATCTTCGGCGCGCCGGTGGCGGGCCTCATCCTCGGCGGCCTCAACGGCGTCGGCGGCCTCGCCGGCTGGCAATGGCTGTTCCTGGCGGGCGGCCTGCCCTGCCTCGTCCTCGGCCTGCTCGTGCTGACGCGCCTCGACGACCGGATCGCCGACGCCCGCTGGCTCTCGGAGCCCGAGAAGGCGCTCCTGTCCAGCCGCATCGCCCACCACAACCGCGAGATCGGCGACCATTCGCTCCTCGGGGCGATCCGGCAGCCGGGCTTCCTGATGATCGCGCTGATCTACTTCCTGCTCCAGATCGGCTCGTATGGCCTCAACTTCTGGGGGCCGGACCTGATCAAGACCGCGAGCGGCGGCCAGGCGGCCTCGGTGGGCTTCCTCACGGCGATTCCCTACATCTGCGGCGCGATCAGCATGGTCGTGATCGGGCGTCTCTCCGACGCCTCTGGCGAGCGGCCGAAATTCGTCGCGGGTCTCGCCATCACGGCGGCGCTCGGCTTCTTCGGCGCCGGCCTGTTCGACAAGCACATCGTGCCGCTGATGTTCGCCCTGGCCCTGCTGGGCGCCGGCATCGTCGCCTCGATCCCGACCTTCTGGACGCTGCCGGCCAAGCTCGTCACCGGCGTCGGCGCGGCGGGCGGGATCGCGCTGATCAACACGCTGGGCCAGTTCGGCGGCATCGTCAGCCCGGTGATGGTCGGCTGGGTGAAGGATCTGACCGGCTCGACGACGCCGGCCCTGTACGGCATCGGGGTGCTCTGCCTCGTCGCCGCCGGGCTCGCGCTCTTCGCCATGCCGGCGAGCCTGCGCCGGAGCGACAGGGCGGCCTGATCCGGCCGCATCGGGCGTCCCGGGCCGACGGGCTACGGGACGCCCACCAGGGCCGCCTGCCGATACGCGCGGGGCGCTGCCCCGTGGCGCTCCTTGAAGCGGCGGGCGAAGTGGGCTTGGCCGGCGAAGCCGCAGCCATAGGCGAGCAGGCCGATCGACAGGTGCGCGCAGGCCGGATCGGCCAGCCGCCGGGCGGCGGCTTCCAGATGGGCCTTGGCGCGCTGGACCACGACGCTGCCGTTGACGGGCTGGGGCACCTCCCGGGCCAGCGGCTCCGAGAGACCGGCGATGATCAAGTCGATGCCGATCTCCGTCATGCGCGCGGCTGCGGCTGCCCCGAGACGGTCGCGGACACGGATCAGCTCGCTGAAGACGCTCATTGCCAGGCTTGCGGATGCGCGATCGGCGCCGACGGTCAGGGCCGTGTAGAGCCGGGCCGGTCCGAGCCGCGCTCCAGACGGTCGCGCGGCACATCCAGGATCCGGCGACTGTCCGTCTCCGTCATCACCACCAGCGGCTGACGATCGACCACGACGAGGGAACCGACCTCCGCGCGTTCCCGCTTGGCCGCAAAGGGCTTTGCTTGGAGCGTCCGAAGCTCGACCGTCATGAGGGGGTCGGAGATGATCTCCCGTCACCGTCGGACGCTGTCCTGCGCTGGAAGACCGGCGGTTGAGAACAGAGTCTGCACGGATCGATCTCCGCGACACCGGGATGGGGTGTAAGAGGGCTGTCGGCTGCGGGACGTCGTCGGGCGGAGCAGATCCCGCACGCCGTGCCCGGACCCGGCAGACGGCACCGGTGAGCCGTCCCGGGCTGGAGCCCGACAGGCGGCTGCCGACGCCGAAAATGAGTTCGGATGCCGATCTTCGCGGCCGAAAACAGTGAATGCCGCGGTAACCAATTCGAGGATCGGTCGCCCTGCGCGACGGATCAAAAAACCTCGCGCTCACGGACAAACCCCGGCCCGCTCATATTGTATATTATCTGCAACCTCAAGAATTGGCGCGATATCAACTTGAGGTAGCAATTCTCCGGCCTTCGATCCGGCACACTGATCAACGTCTGCGGTCTCGGTTCACCCCGACCGGCAGTCGTGGATCAGGCGCATGGTGCCAGGCCTTTCAATGGTGATGTCTCCTATGGATAACCTCAGCGCAGCCCGTTCAACGTTCATGTTGGAGAAGGTCGGCGCCATCGTCGCCGCCTACGTCTCGCGCAACGCGATCGACGTCGGGGCCCTGCCGGCTCTCATCGACCAAGTGCATTCGGCGATCGCAGTCCTCCGCCGCGACCCGTCGGGTTCGGGGGCAGGCGGCCTGAGCCAGGAGCAGGTCGACGCCTCGATCCAGGAAGCGGGCCTGATCAGCTTCATCGACGGCCGCGCCTACCAGACCCTGAAGCGCCACCTGACCGCCCACGGCCTCACGCCCGAGCGGTACAGGGCCAAGTACGGCCTGCCGGCCGATTACCCGATGGTCGCCCCGGGCTATGCGGCCCGGCGTTCCGAGATCGCCCGGGCGATCCAGCTCGGCCACAAGGCGGGGTGAGTGATGGTGCCCGCCTCGTCCCCGGGTCCCGCCCGGACCCACAAGCCTCCCCCCGGGGCGGCCTCGAAGGATGCGCTGTATCGCATCGCCGGGATTCTCGACGTGCCGGTGGCGAGCTTCTTCCCGGATGCCGACCGGCCCGACGCGGCCATCGCCCAGGCGGCCGACCTCGTCTCGGCGTTCGTGGCGATCGAGAATCCGGCCGCGCGCCGGACCTGCCTGGCCTTCGTGCGGGCGATGGCGGGTTCCTGAGGGGGCCGACGGAAGCCGGAGACCGGGCTGCTCCCCATGGGATGACGCCCGGTCTCCGGCCAGCCGGCCAGACGCCGGATCAGAACATGTGGCGCAGGAGGTAGAACAGCACGGCCGCGAGGGTGATCGCCGCCGGCAGGGTCAGGATCCAGGCGAGTGCCATGTTGCGCACGGTGGCCATCTGCAGGCCCGAGCCGTTGGCCGCCATCGTCCCGGCGACACCGGATGACAGGATGTGGGTGGTCGAGACCGGCAGGCCGTAGAGTTCGGCCAGCCCGATCGTGCCGGCCGCGACGATCTCCGCCGAGGCACCCTGCGCGTAGGTCAGGTGGGTCTTGCCGATCTTCTCGCCCACCGTGACGACGATGCGTTTCCAGCCGACCATGGTGCCGAGGCCGAGGGCGAGGGCGACGCAGACCTTGACCCAGCCCGGGATGTAGCGCGTGCCGTCGTTGAGCAGGCCCGCGTAGCGCTTGAGGGTCGCCTTGTCGGCCTCCGAGAGATCGGCCCCGGAGCCCGGCAGCACGCGCACCGCGTCGGCGGCGAGGTACATGTCGCTGCGCAGGTTCTGGGTCTGGGCGGCCGGCACCGTGCGGATCGCGCCGTAATTCTTCACGCTGGCAGCAATGTCGTTCGCGAGCGCCGCCAGCGCGGCGTAGACGGGCGGCGCGTTCAGGTCCTTGGTCTTCAGCGCTTCCGTGACGGTCCGGCGCGCGGCGGCGGCGTCCGGCACCTCCGCGGCGGGCGCCCGGGCGGAGAACACCGCGCCCGCCGCCGTCGAAGCCTGCACGAAGGCGGGCGTCGTGTCGTCCGCCATGGTGCGGTTGAGCGCGTAGGCGGTGGGGGCGGCGCCGATCAGGATCAGCATGATCAGGCCCATGCCCTTCTGCCCGTCGTTGCCACCGTGGAAGAACGAGACCAGCGTGCAGGTGAGGATCAGCAGGCCGCGGATCCACAGGGGCGGCGGCGCTTCGCCCTTCGGCGCCGCGTAGAGATCCTTGCGGCGCACCGCGAATTTCAGGGCGAGCAGCAGCAGCGCCGCCAGCACGAAGCCGCAGATCGGCGAGAACAGCAGCGCCTTGAAGACGTTGAGGGCCTGGCTCCAGTCGACGCCCGCGGTGCCGTCGCCGCCGTTCATCAGCTGATTGGCGAGGCCGACGCCGAGCACCGAGCCGATCAGCGCGTGGGACGAGGAATTGGGCAGCCCGAACGCCCAGGTTCCGAGGTTCCAGAGGATCGCCGCCAGCAGCAGCGCGAAGATCATCGCGTAGCCCGCGTGCGAGCCGACATTGAGGATCAGTTCCACCGGCAGCAGCGTCACGATGGCGTAGGCCACGGCGCCCGAGGAGAGCATCACGCCGAGGAAGTTGAAGATGCCCGACCAGATCACCGCGACGAGCGGCGGCATCGAGTGGGTGTAGATCACCGTGGCGACCGCATTGGCGGTGTCGTGGAAGCCGTTCACGAACTCGAAGGCGAGGGCGATCAGCAAGGCGAGGCCGAGCAGCGCGAAGGCGCCGTAGGCGAGGGGCGCCTCGCCGACGGCGTTCATGTCCGCGATCAGGCTCACCACCGCGTAGCCGAGGCCCGCCACCAGCACGAGGAGGAAGGCGACCACCCCGCCGAGATGCAGTCCGTGGTCGAGGCGCGGGCCCCCTACCTGCCGGCCTGCGACCGCCCCCGACGGCGCCACGGCGGAATCGGACATGAACCCTCGCGCGGAATCATTCGTGATGGTGAGCCGGGATTAAAATGTGCCCGTGACGGTCGGGTGACGTCGATCCCGCGTCCAGCCTCGCGCAACGGCATCCGGCCGAAGCGATTTGCGGGATTTCGTCCCGTCCCCAGTGTCCGGGCCGTCCCAGTGTTCGGGCCGCCGAGGATGGGCGGTCTGTGCCGGGCCCGTTGCGATGACGGACGGCCATCGCCCCGATCCTCATGTCATGACGGCGCGCGCTGCAAGGTTAAGACGAAGATGAGTCATGATATGATTTGCGCCGGCAAAGTTTTGATCCTGTTGCTTACAGGATACAAATGTAAGCTTTTGGATTTGTGACTGGATTATGACGAAGGCGAGCGCGTAGAGTTCGCTAAATCTCCGGCTCGCAGGCTGAATCGCTGCGCGCTTTGGGGGTTGGCATGACATTTCGATATGGCGTCTCGATCGTGGCCTTGGCGGTCGCTGCCTTCGGACCGGGCGCGCAGGCACAGACGGCCAACACGACCGCTTCGGACGTCAACGTCCTCAATCTGCTGGCGCCGTACCTGACGCTCAATACGACGGCGACCGGTCAGCAGACGCTGCAGCTCAACCTGGCGCAGTCGATCGCGATCAACACCGCCGCGGGGCTCGCCCAGCAGCAGCTCGCGATCAGCGACAAGAACCTGCTGGGCTCGGCGCGCAACGACCTGTCCTCGGCCGGGCTCGGGACATACGGCGTGGCTGCAAATCTCGCGGGCGGCCTGCCGGCCCAGACGCCGATCAACGGCATCGTTCCGCAGCAGCTCGTCGGCGGCCTGGGTGCCCAGCTCGGCCCGATCTACCAGCGCGGGGTCGAGCAGGGCGCGAGCGGACCCCTGGGCAGCGTGGTCAATCTGCTGGCCGGTGCCTACGGTTTCACAGGCAACAACCTGGGCGTCGCCAAGAACTACTATGCCAACGGCGCGGCCAACAATCCGAGCGTGACCCCGGCCAACTACGTGGCGGTGCCGGCCGTGGCGCCGGCGGGCTACAGCCTGCCCATCGCCAACGGGCTGCCGAACACGACCAACAGCGTCTACGACCTCGCCTACGGCGTGACCAACACGCAAGCCGGCCAGGATGTCTACGGTTCCTCGCGGCCCGTCCAGGCGGCGCCGGCCCGGTTCAACACCTTCGACCCGACCGCGCTCAACGGCATCGCCACGAACCCGTCCTTTCCGAGCGGGCACACCACCTACGCGTTCACCGACGGCATCCTGCTCGCGATGCTGGTGCCGCAGCAGTACCAAAGCATGCTGGCCCGGGCGGCCGACTACGCCAACAGCCGCATCGTCCTGGGCGTGCACTACCCCCTGGACATCATCGGCGGACGGGCGCTCGCCACCTACGACCTCGCCCAGGCCTTCACCAACCCGGCCTATATCAACAACGCCGCGGTGACTGGCACGGCGATCAACCTGCCCGCCCAGTTCGTGGCGGCCCAGAGCCAGCTGCAGGCCTACCTCGCCGCCCAGTGCGGCAACACCGTCGCCGCCTGCGCGGGCAGCGCCGCCAACGCGGCCGGGAATCCCTACGTTCCGTCGGCCGGCAACCAGGCTGCCTACCAGCAACGCCTCACCTACGGCCTGCCGACCCTCAGCTTCGCCCAGGCGCCCCGCGAGGCCGCTCCCGCCGGCGGGCCGGACGCCTCGATCCTGCTCGCGCCGCTCTACGGCGGATCGACCGCCGCCGCGCGGACCCTCGCGCCCACCGGCGGCCTCTACGGCCAGCTCGCCACCAGCACGATCAACCAGATCCTGGTCAACACCGAGACCAACGCGCTGGCCGCCTTCTACGGCAGCCCCCTCAGCTACTGGAGCCGCCTCGACCTCTATGCGGCCGCCGGGTATTTCGGGAACGTCACCGGCACCCTGCGCATGGACGCCACCGACCGCCTCGGCATCGATGTCGGCATCGGACAGGGCGGCGCGCTCTACGCCAACGGCACCATCGCGGGGACTGTCTTCGTGGGCGCCGGCGGCCTGCTCGGCGGCTCCGGCACGGTGGGCGGGATCGGCGCGCTCTCGGGGGGCACGGTGGCGCCGGGCAATTCCATCGGCACGCTCACCGTCGCCGGCAATGCCGCCTTCGCGGCCGGCTCGACCTACCGGGTCGAGGCCAACGCCGCCGGCCAGGCCGACCGCATCGCCGCCACCGGCAGCGCCACCCTGTCGGGCGGCACCGTCCAGGTGCTGGCCGCCTCGGGCGCCTACAACCCGCGCACCACCTACACGATCCTCTCCGCCGCCGGCGGCGTCTCGGGCCAGTTCGCCGGCGTGACCGCGAACCTCGCCTTCCTCAGCCCGGGCCTGCGCTACCGGACCGACGCGGTCGACCTGACCCTCACCCGCAACGACGTGCCGTTCGCCGCGTCAGCCACCAGCCGCAACGGCATGGCGGCGGCCAACGCCGTCCAGGCGGCCGGCCCGGGCCGGCTCTTCGACGCGGCGGTCGCCTTCACCAC
>NZ_FPBW01000062.1:0-14166 GCF_900116795.1 Methylobacterium sp. UNCCL125
TGGCGCTGCAGAACCTGCCGGTGCGGTTCTGCCTGGACCGGGCGGGTCTGGTGGGCGCGGACGGGGCGACGCATGCCGGCGCGTTCGACCTGGCGTATCTGTGCTGCCTGCCGAACATGACCGTGATGGCGGCCTCCGACGAGGCCGAGCTGGTGCACATGGTGGCCACCGCCCACGCGCATGATTCGGGCCCGATCGCCCTGCGCTACCCGCGCGGCGAGGGCGTGGGCGTCGAGCTGCCGGAGCGGGGCGAGGTCCTGGCGATCGGCAAGGGCCGGGTGGTGCGCCGGGACGCGGAGGCGCGGGTGGCGATCCTCAGCCTGGGCACGCGGCTGGCCGAGGCCTCGAAGGCGGCGGACACGCTGTCCGAGCAGGGCGTGGCGGTGACGGTGGCGGATGCGCGGTTCGCCAAGCCGCTGGACGAGGCGCTGATCCTGGATCTGGCGCGGGACCACGAGGTCCTGCTGACGATCGAGGAGGGCTCGCGGGGCGGGTTCGGCGCGATGGTGCTGCACCTGCTGTCGGAGACGGGCGCGCTGGACGCGGGCGGGGTCCGGGTGCGGACGCTGACGCTGCCGGACACCTACCAGGACCACGACAGCCCCGAGAAGATGTACGCCGAGGCCGGCCTCGACGCCAAAGCCATCGTCAAGGCGGTCCTCGATGCCCTGCCGGCGGCGTCCGGCAAGGCGGAGCCGGCCAGCAACGTGGTGAGCGTGCGCCGCCGTCCCCGCTGATCGCGCGTTTCGCGACGGCGCTCCGCCCCGCGCACCTCGTCCTGAGGGGCCGGAGCAGAGCGCAGGCCCCGAAGGCGCCTTCCGGAGGTCGCGCGATCTCCGGAAGGCGCCTGCGAGGCGGCTCCGCCGCACCCCAGGATGAGGGTGCGGCAGGGCGAACCCGCCTCCCTAGCCCAGCGCCTGCGCCACCGCCTTGCCGCAGGCCTGCGTGTCGGCGTTGCCGCCGAGGTCGCGGGTGCGCAGGGTCCGCTCGGACAGTACCCGTTCGATCCCGCTGACGATCTCCCGGGCGGCTTCGTGCTCGCCGAGATGCTCCAGCATCATCGCCCCCGACCAGATCTGACCGATCGGGTTGGCGATCCCCTGGCCGGCGATGTCCGGCGCCGAGCCGTGGACCGGCTCGAACACGGACGGGTGCACCCGCTCCGGGTTGATGTTGCCCGACGGCGCGATGCCGATCGTGCCCGTGCAGGCGGGCCCCAGATCCGACAGGATGTCGCCGAACAGGTTGGAGGCCACCACCACGTCGAACCGGTCCGGGTTCAGGACGAAATGCGCGGTCAGGATGTCGATGTGGTACTGGTCCCACCGGACGTCCGGATAGGACTCGGCCACCGCCTTCACCCGCTCGTCCCAGTACGGCATGGTGATCGAGATGCCGTTCGACTTCGTGGCCGAGGTCAGGTGCTTCTTCGGGCGCTTCTGGGCCAGCTCGAAGGCGAATTTCAGGATCCGATCGGTCCCGTGACGGGTCATTATCGTCTCCTGCAGGGCGAATTCCCGGTCGGTGCCGGCGAACATCCGGCCGCCCGCGTTCGAGTACTCGCCCTCGGTGTTCTCGCGGACCACCCAGAAGTCGATATCGCCCGGCTTGCGGTCCGCCAGCGGGCACTTCACCCCCGGCATCAGCCGCACCGGGCGCAGGTTGGCGTACTGGTCGAATTCCCGACGGAACAGGATCAGGGAGCCCCAGAGCGAGATGTGGTCCGGCACGCGCTCGGGCATGCCGACGGCGCCGAAATAGATCGCGTCGTGGGTCTCGATCTGCGCTTTCCAATCCTCCGGCATCATCCGGCCGTGCTGCTCGTAGTAGTCGCAGCTCGCGAAATCGAACCAGTCGAGCTGGAGCGAGAAGCCGTGACGCCTGGCCGCCTGCTCCAGCACGCGCACGCCCTCCGGCACCACCTCCTTGCCGATACCGTCGCCGGGAATGACGGCGATGCGGTAGCGGCGGGGCGGGCTGTTCGGGTGGCCGGGTTTTTCTGGACCGGGTTTTTCTTGGCCGGGTTTTTCTTGGCCGGGCATGTGTCCTCCACGCATGTCGGAGATCGGGCTTTTGCTGAGCCCGGGTCGGAGACGTCAGGGTGATTGTTGCACCCGGGCGTGCGGTCAACACGCCGGCCTGACAATCAGTCGGTTTCGCCCGCCATCGCCCGGCGCTGGCGGTCGAGTTCCTCGCTGTAGCGTTTCAGCGTGTGGCTCTCGGTGAGCAGGCCCAGCACCTTCCGGCTCTCGGCACTCTCGACGACTGCGAGTGCCTCGCTCTCCGTGCGGTCGAAGGCGGCGGCGGCGTCCTTGGCGTTCATGCCCGGCGTGAGGAAATCGTCCCCATGGAGGAGCAGGTCGGCGAGCACGGGCTGCGCGTCGGCGCCGGAATCCCGGGACGCCGCGTGCGCCTCGGGCACGTTCACGATGCCGGCATAGCGCCCGCCCCCGTCCACGGCGATCACCCGGGAGGGCGAGCCGAGGGGATGGGCACGCAGGAAGGTGGGCAGCGGCGTATCCACCGCCACGGTCCCGGGATTGCGGCGCATCAGCCGGCCGACGGTGAGCGAGCGGATCCAGCCGACATCGTGGGGGCTGCGGATGCTCTCGCCGCGCAGGTGGAAGCGCCAGGTGGCGAAGGAGTAGCCGAAGGTCTTGCGCACGGTGAGCGAGGACGCGATCACCGCCGCCAGCACGACGCCGGTGATCGGCAGGCTGCCGGTGACCTCCAGCGCCAGGAACGTCATGGTCAGCGGGCCGCCGATGATCGCGACGGCCAGGGCGCTCATGCCGATCACCGCGTAGGCCAGGGGCGTGAGGCCGAAATCCGCGAGCGGCGGCACCAGCACGGGGGCGAGGGCGGCGAACAGCTTGCCGGCGATGGCGCCCAGGAACAGGGACGCGAAGAACAGACCGCCCCGGAACCCCGAGCCGATCGAGATCGCCGACGCCACCGCCTTGGCGGCGAACAGCCCGGCCAGGGCGGCGATGCCGTGTCCCTGCCCTTCGGCGGCGAAGTGCATGTGCAGGGCGCCGTGACCGCCCGAGAGCACCTGCGGCGTCGCCAGCAGCGCCAGCGCGCCGACGCACAGCCCCCCGAAGGCGGGCGCCGCCACCCGCGGGACGCCCGAGGCCTGGACGAGGCGCTCGACCAGGGTGACCCCGCGCATGATCAGGATGCCGAGGCCCGCACAGACCAGCCCGAGGGCGAGGCTCGGCAGGATCTCCAGGCTGGTGACGTGCGAGGTCGTGACCGCCTGCATGTCCCCGAGATCGACGAGCGGCTGGGCCTCGATCAGCGACCGGGAGATCAGGTTGCCGCACAGGGCCGCGACGATCACGGGCGTCAGGGTGGCGATGGAGTAGGTGCCGATGATCAGCTCGAAGGCGTAGAAGGCGCCGGCGAGCGGCGCGCCGAAGCCGGCCGCGATGGCCCCGGCCGCACCGCAGCCCACCAGGGTGCGCAGGTCGCTGCGCCGCACCTCGAAGGCGATGCCGAGCCGCGAGGCGAGGCCGGAGGCGATCTGTGTGTAGCCGGCTTCGAGCCCCACCGAGGCGCCGGACCCGTTCGAGATGACGTTCTGGAGTGCGAGGTAGAGGCTGTCGCGCAGGGACATCCGGCCGCCATGCAGGGCGTTCGCCTCGATCGGGTCGATGGCGGGGCGCTTGCGCGGGCCGCGGACGTAGTTGGCGGCGACGATCAACAGGCCGAGCACGCCGCCGCCCAGGCAGGGGCCCACGAGGAGGAGCACCGGCGACACGGCATCGACGGCGCTGAGGCGCGCCCCCGCGGGCAGCTGGTAGAGCCCCTCGCGCAGGGTCTGGGTGATCCAGGTCATGGCGGAGACCGCCACGCCGGCGACGCAGCCCACCAGGGTCGCCAGGGCGACGAGGCCGCCCTCGCTCCGGCGAACGAGGCTGCGCAGCCGTCCGGGGGCCTGGATGAGGCCGATCCCGGCCCAACGGCGACGGGTCCGCCGGCTCGGCCGGACGGCCGATCGGGCCGGGACATCGGCCGATCCCTCGCCGGGCGCCCTGCCCCCGCCGGCGCCCGCTGGCTGTCGCGCGCTCACGGTCCGCCTCTTCGCCTCCGGTCGGTTCGACTGGCGGGGCCGACGCGTCGACCCCGCCGTCGCAGTTACAGCCGGGGTCGATCCCGTTGCAAACGGGCGCGTGCCGCAGGGGCGCTGCCGGCCCGGCGCGGGGGAGCCGGACGGCGCTATCCACGGAGTCGAAATCCCGTGCACACATCGCCTTGAAAACTGCCGCGGCCCACGATACACCCCGCGCCAGTGCCGCCGTAGCTCAGTTGGTTAGAGCACCAGATTGTGGATCTGGGGGTCCCCCGTTCGAGCCGGGGCGGTGGTACCATCGATATCAAGGAGTTAGCGGGCGGCAGGGCATGACCCTCCCCCGCTGACGACTAGCAGACGACTAATCCACCGAAAAAACTCGCTTGGTTCTGCGGCAACGGGCGTCCGCCAATTCGCTGGCGTGCGGGGCGTGTGCATCTTGCCTAGGCAGCAGAAGTGCGGGCGCTAGTCGCCTGAGTTTAGTCGCGGGGACGTCGCATCCGCGGCGCCATCCGCTGCCTTGAGCTCCATCATCCTCACCGAAGGCGGAGCGGCCGTGGCCGTGGCCCCAAGGCACGTACGCCCCCCCCCCCACCCCGTTGGGTCCCCCTGCGGTGTCTATCCCACGAGGGGGCTCTGTGCCGCTGCTAGAAGTTCCCGGGCCCCGCCCCGGGGTCAAGCAAACACGCCTTCGAAAAATATAGGAAAATTTGCGGACACCTTGTGCGTTGGGCGACCTTGCCAACCGCTGAGGTCCTGCTCGGCGTGAGCGGTTTCCCTGCCGACTGCTCGATTACCAGCAATTTGGTGAAGTTCTCTCTTCGTTCTCACGAGAGAGCACGGCATACCCTTGTTTGACCGGCTCGCACACGGATTGTCCGGGGACGCCGGGAGGAAGGAAAAGATGCAAACTCACCAAGAAGACGATCGTCTCGTTTCGGAGGCGGAGTTTCGGCGCCGGACCAACACCGGCAGAACCAAAACATGGGAACTGCGCAGGGCCGGCAAGCTCCGGTTTGTCAAGATTGGCCGACGGATCAACTATCCTATGGCTGAGCTGCGCCGCGTTCTCACTCAAGGCACGGAGGGCACTCGTCATGGCTGATATTCAAGGACTCATGCGCCTCTCCACTGGCCCACATGCCAATTCCACAATCGGAAGCATGTTCAACGCCACAATGCTCTCAACGGGCCTCGCTATCTTCGACGGCGGGGAGCGAGATGCACCATTTTATCGCCTGCCGACGCGAGACGCTGATAGCCCGGTGCCGGGTTTGGGTAGCGGGGCTTTCTACAGCGCACATGAAGCGGACGCCGGGCGGCGCGCATCGGTAGATGCCGCCTACGCTGATGCCGAAGATCTTCGCTTTACCCCGCAGGTCGTCGCCCGGGGCCACGCGGGGCCTCTGACCCGAGACGTGATCCACGGCGTATTCGGATTCTCAGTTCAATCTCAGTTCTCACCGCGAACCGATCATATGGACTTGGATTTTCGGCAAGATCGATCGGTGCTCGGAGCAGAGATGGCTCGTTTTTGGCAGGCAGACGCGCTGCCAACCTGCTGCCTCATGGACTACATCAACCATCGTGCCGATTGGTTTTGGCTTCTCGAAAAACCCGAGCACATCCGGTGGAGCGACGCACGCAAGCGGCAATACGACGAAGCCGCAAGGGCGTTTGCACATACCGTTGGCGGCCGAGCTGACGCGCAGCCACTATTACAGGCGTTCGCTCTGCCTGGCGCGTGCGAGGTGGTGGATCACGGCGGGGGGTGGAGCACGAACACCCCCGTTCATGTCTTTTCACCGGCGCTGGCGATGCCGGACCGCTTGCCGCCGCGCTACGGCCGTAGCTTCGATGATCTGATGCCGCTTGCCAACCGCATCGCCGCAACGCCTTCAATCCCACTCTGATAGGACAGCGCTGACATGAACCAAGCAGCATTAGAACAAATAGTGAACATGGCGAAGCGGGACGAGAGTCCCGCCACTGCCGCACCGGACGCGAGCGAAGCGTTGGCCGCGCTTCGCTCACTTTTCGGTAGGCCGAGCACCCCGGGGAGGTTGTCTATCGTTTCTATCATGCCGGATGGCCCCCCAAATGAGATGTTCCGGGGTCTTATCAATTCTCCGCATGTAGAATGTCAGCTTCTCGACTATTTGAAGACGACTAACGCTGAAGCCAACTGCTACATCCATGCCGGTGAGGTCTCTCCCATATTTCGGGGGCGCAAGGCGGCAATTGCAAACATTGATGCGACCTACAGCCTGTGGGTCGACTTCGATCCATTGGTGGGCGAGACGCCGGAGGCTTGCGATGTCCGGGTCGCCGGGATGCGTGCAGGTATGGATTCTGCGGGTCTCGGGCCGGACATTGTGGTCAAGTCCGGTAATGGCGTGCAATGGCATTGGCTGACCGCGCGAATGGGGTTCACGGGAGAGCCCGCGCTGCCGCACGAGACGATTGGTGCTTATCTCAAGCGCGTTGCTCTCGCGCTAGGGGGTGACCCTGCCGTTGCGCATGTCGCTGCATTGCTCCGCTTGCCGGGCACCATGAATCTGCCGAATGCGTCAAAGCAGGCGAAGGGCCGCACCGTTTGCAGGGCATCGCTCATGTCCACTCGGCCATACGATCCAACCCGGCGGTGCCTAGAAACGCTTGAGGAGCTCGAGGCATTCGTGGGCCAAATTGAGCATTGGGCCGCCGAGAACCTCGGACTGCCGGCGGCGCGCTCAGCAGACAACCCCATGGCTACCGGGACCGGCTTTGACGGCGAAGCGTGGCACGTGGTGCTCCCGGAGCAGATGGCCCGTTGGTTGCTGCGGGGACTTAAGCAGGCGGCCAATCGCGGCCTTGATCGCAACCGTTGGGTGATGTTGATCCGGGCCCTGCGCCACGCATGCTCCGCGCTGCCGGATCACGAGGTACGGGATGCAATCCTTGATTTCGACGCCCGGTGGGAGGATGGCCCGTCGAACCCTGTAGCTGTCGACGCGGTGCTGTCAGAGCCGGGGCTGCCTGATAAGTTCGGCTTGCCGCAGCTCGTGCGGCTGCTGAGCGAGCGCGGGTGGGCCGAGAACCGCGGGTTCCTCGCCAAGGCTGATTTCAGCGCTGTCCCGCCGGCCAACGACAACGATATGCCGGGCGCTACGGGCCGGGCGCCGAAGCTGCCGAAGGTCGTTCCCGCTGACATGTCAGAGAATGCGGACGCGCTCGCGGCGATGAACAGGCGGCACGCGTATGCCAAGGTCGGCAACGGGGGGGCCGTCGTCGTCTATGGCGAAGCGGGCACCGTGCCCTCTCTGATGCAGAAGCATCCCTTCTTCGACATGATGGCACCGCGGAAGATTACGGGCTCGGACGGGCGCCGCGTGCCGATCGCGCCGGTATGGTTCGGGTGGAGCGGGCGTCGGACCTATCTTGGCGGCGTGAAGATGCTCCCGCAGGGCATCCATGGCGACGGCCTGTCTGTCCCGGCCGATACGCTGAACACGTGGATGGGCTTCGTCACCGTTCCTGCTGAGGCTGACGGGTCCGATTGGCCGACCATTCGAGAGTACCTGCGGGATATCCTGTGCGCCGGCGACAGGAGCCTATACGCATGGCTCATGAACTGGCTCGCCCATGCCGTTCAATTCCCGCACGAGAAGCCCGGCACGGCGCTGATCCTGAAGGGCCCGCAGGGGGCGGGCAAGACGACGCTGACGGATCTTCTGCGCGCCATCTTCCACTCTGCCCATATCGTTAGCGCCGACCGGCCCGAAGCCCTGCTCGGCAAGTTCAACGCTCACCTTCGGGAAGCGCTTATCGTGATCGCCGATGAGGCTGTGTTCGCTGGCGATCCGGCAGCCAACAACCGGCTGAAGGCTTTCGTTACTGACAGCACGATCACCGTCGAGCAGAAGGGATTGGACAGCTACGCTGTGCCGAGCTTCCATCGGCTCATTATGACCTCGAACGAGGAACACGTGGTGCGGGCTGAGACCGATGCGCGGCGGTGGGCCGTCCTCGATGTCAGCGGCAAGCGAGTAGGTGACGCGGCCTACTTCCGGGAGCTGTACGGGGCGTTGAAGCCGAACCACCCGGAGATGCGGGCCTTCCTGCGCGACATCGCGGGTATCCCGGTGGACCGGGATGCGGTGCGACGCGCCCCGACCACGGCCGGTCTCATCGGGCAGATCGTCCAATCGCAGCCGGCGCCGCAGCAATGGCTGTACGAGACGCTTCGGGATGCCCTCCCTGCATCGCGGTCGGTAACGCCGCAGAGCGCCGCCGATGCTGTGCCCTTCTGTGCGGAGTTCGGCGGCGGAGACGGCGAATGGCCGGGTTATGCGACGCGCGAGGCGCTGACACAGAGCTTTGAACGGTGGGCCGCCGGGCGCCGCTACCTGCGCGGAGTCAGCACAAATGCCCTCGGCAATCTGCTCAAGATGTTCGGGCCGGCAGTTCAGGTCAGGGGCGCGGACAGCAGCCGCCGGCGTGTCGTCAAACTCGGCACCCTTACCGAAGCACGCAATGCCTTTGCGACCGCATACCTACGGGGTGTCAGTGATGCGAGCGTTTGGGGTGATTCAGATGTGGTTGCGTCTACTTGAGGCGGCACAAGGGGCACAGGCTATCCCACGTGTGGCACAGGCTAGCCTCCCCGTTAAGTGATTGATTCTAAAAGCTTGTCACAGGCAA
This sequence comes from Methylobacterium sp. UNCCL125, assembly GCF_900116795.1. NCBI lineage: Bacteria > Pseudomonadati > Pseudomonadota > Alphaproteobacteria > Hyphomicrobiales > Methylobacteriaceae > Methylobacterium > Methylobacterium sp. UNCCL125. The sequence goes on from NZ_FPBW01000062.1 coordinate 8,759, forward strand.
CACAACCTACACAACTCTTTTTTGAAATAGGGATAGAAATGGAAATCGATAAGACCTCTGCGGGATCACGTCGGCGGCGCGGCCGGACGCAATTTGACGGCGATTTGAAAACACCTGTTCCGCCTGTGCCGGCTGTGACATTACCAAGCGCGCGCCTGACAACAGGCGACATCACGGCCAAACTTCGTGACGCGGAGGCCCCCCTGCCGGCCCTCACGCGCGAGAACAACGGCCGATTCCGACGCGGCGCTCCCTCGCCGAACCCTGGCGGCCGGCCGGCTATCGCACCGGAAGTGCGCGACGCCGCGCGAGCCTACACCGCAGAGATGCTTGGCGTTCTCGTGAATGTGGCAATGGATGAGGGGGCCCCTGCCGCCGCCCGCGTCACAGCCGCGACAGCGGTGCTTGATCGAGGCCACGGGAAGCCTGTCACGAACGTGGACGCTCGAGTCGCCACCGTGGATATAGGCGCCATGCACCTCGAAGCTCTACGCGAGATGACCGGGCTGGGCACTACTACTTGAGTGCAACCGATCCGGCGGCAGCTCATAGCGCCGCCAAGCCGCCGCTGGATCCCCGCTCCCATCGCTTACGCGGCGTAAAAACACGAAAGGCATGTCATCAGGACTCAAGCGAATAGCCGGGTCTAATGAGCCGTTGCATATGGGCCACATAGGCTACCATAAGTTGCGCTTTGTCGCGCAGCTCGATTAACGTCCTTGCGAACGCGCTGGCGGAGACACAAACAGTGAAAAACTGGGAGGTGGCGGCACTTTGTGAACCCACGACGGTCGCGGGAGGCTAAGTTCGACGAGCTACTCGCAATTTGCTGCGGGCTGCGATGGCTGCGCAACGATGAGACGCCTCGACCGAACGCGAGACGACAGGGGAAAAAAAGACATGCTTCCGTTTCGAAGTAGGGATGTCATGTCGGTCTGTCCCGTATGCAGACACCGCCCTTGTATTCATCCAACGCGTTGCACCCGGAAGCTCAAAGCGCGGTCAAGTGAACGAAGCATGCCCACACAGTCAGCCGGAACAATGCAGATTCAGGCTTCGGCCACGATCGATGAGGTCTACAATACGCGCCTTGGATCTATGTACAACGCTCGTATCGAAGACGCCCTTTGCTCGCCTCAGCTCAAAGCAGTGGAAGGTAAAGTCAATTTAATAATAACTTCTCCTCCATTTCCTCTCGTTCGCAAGAAACGTTATGGAAACGAAACTGGAGAGAATTACATTTCTTGGCTAGAAGCTTTAGCGAAACCTTTGTCAAGTCTATTAAGTGACGATGGATCGATTGTCATAGAGATAGGAAACGCTTGGGAAGAGGGGCTGCCGATCATGTCGACCCTGCCTCTCGAAGCTCTCCTGGCATTCAAGCGCGCGGCAAATCTAAATCTTTGTCAGCACGTGATCTGCCACAACCCTGCGCGGCTACCGAGTCCGGCCGCGTGGGTAAATGTCAAACGTGCACGGCTAAAAGACTCCTTCACGCACGTTTGGTGGATGTCAAAAGGATCCTTCCCCAAAGCAGACAATCGACGAGTGTTAAATCCTTACAGCAAAGACATGAAGAAGCTGCTCAAAGAACAATCATATAATGCGGGACGGAGGCCGTCCGGACACAAAATTTCCGAGAAAGGCTTTCTTGTTGACCATGGTGGGTCGATAGGACCGAACGTACTTGATCTAACCGGAGAAAATTATCCCGAGTCGCTTCTAAAGTTCACAGGAACAAAATGGGACGCAAATTACCGGACATACTGCAAAAATAATGGGTTGCCGTCCCATCCCGCACGCATGCAGTCTTCATTGGCGGCATTTTTCATACAATTTCTTACTGACGAACAAGACATAGTATTAGACCCGTTTGGCGGATCAAACACGACGGGCAGCGTCGCTGAGGAGATGAGCCGTCGCTGGATCAGTATCGAAGCGGATAGAAAATATGCGGATGGGTCACGCGGTCGCTTCGCCCAACTAAGTGATGAGACGCAAGACGCAAAAATCTCAGGGATGCAGGAAGAACTCCTATGACCGTTAATTCTGAGACTGACCTGCTCATCGGCCCGCAAGCTCTCATCGCTTACAGTCGGCTGAGCTACACCATGTGGCACGCCCTTGCAGAGTTTATCGACAATTCTACGCAATCGAGAAAAAATTACGAGAATATTATTGATGACATTCTGAGAGATGAGGGAACGCCCCTTGTCGTCAAGATCAATTACAACCGGTTGGAGAGAAAAATCACGATTCGTGATAATTCGATCGGCATGAGTCACGACGATCTAGTAGCTGCTCTTAAAGTTGCTCAACCTACGGCCGACAGTCGAGGTCGGTCGAAATACGGCATGGGTATGAAGACCGCAGCGTGCTGGATCGGCCAAAAATGGAAGGTGACCACTTCCGAGTGGGGAAGCAACGAGGAATGGGAGGCTAACGTCGACGTCGAAGCGATCGCAAATCGTAATGCGAAGGTGCCTCTGAGCATGAGGCCTGCGACGACCGATTCTCACTTCACTGAAATAGAAATAACTCAGCTCAACCGAAACATCCAAAAGAGGACCGAGGAGAATATCAGACTTTTTCTAGGATCTATGTATCGGAACGACCTTATTTCCGGCAACCTCAAGCTTTTGTACAATGGCGATGAAATAAATGCTCCGGATGAAGCTTCATTTGACACCGACCCGCAGGGCAGTCCGATGAAGACAGAGCTTCCTGACGATTTTGTTGTTGGAGGAAAACAGATAACTGGTTGGTTTGGCGTCCTGCGTAAGGGGGCCGGCGGCAGAAAATACGGTGGTTTTTCCCTGTTTCAGAACGGGCGTCAAATTCAAGGCTTCCCAAACGCTTGGAAGCCTACCGCTATCTTTAGCGGCGTAGATGAAGAGGGCGCGAACAATCTTGTTGCTCAGCGTCTCGTAGGCGTACTCAATATGGACGGCTTCGACGTCTCTCATACGAAGGACACGGTACTTTATAAGGGCGACGAAGAGGCAGAGCTCGAAAAAAAACTGACTGAAATTACGGCAGATTATCGAAACTATGCAAAGAAAAGGCGCGGAGATAAAACTCAGCAGTGGACTAGAGAGAAAGTACGAGATCTTGTGCAAAATATGGGGCAGGAGTTTGCTAGCCCCGAAATGGGCGATGCACTGAATAATACAATTCTTCCCCCGCTCGATGCAATCGTTGCGAGCAATCAGCGTCAAGCATCTGCGCTCGCACCCGACGATTACGTTGCGCAATTTGTGGTCGGAAATCAGTTGTCAGTTCGCATCGCACTTCAGGAGCGCAGCGAGAATGACCAATACGTGACGATTGTTGCCGCAGCAGAACCCAATTCGATAAATATCATCATCAACCGTCTCCATCCGTACTATGAATCGCTCGAAACCTCGGAAGCTGTCGATGAGTGCATTAGGCAATTTATCCACGATGCGATATCGGAATATCGCGTTCACAGACAGCAGGCCAATATAAACCCCGACAGCGTGAGACGTGCTAAGGACGCGCTTCTTCGGGTACAAGAACTTAGAATCGACAACGCTGCAGCTCGACTTGAACGCGAAGATTTAAATACCTCCGTGTCGGGTTGATCGAATGCTTGCCTCGGACCTGCGCGGGTGGCAACGAGAGGCGTTGAGTCTTTGGCAGGCTGCCGGTCACCGCGGCATCGTCGGCGCCGTAACAGGTGGAGGCAAAACCATCTTTGCCCTCGCCTCTATCCAAGCAACGCGACCGGAGACCACATTGGTGGTCGTTCCTACTATCGCATTGCAAGATCAATGGTGGGAAGAAGCAGCGGCTTTCTTTGGAGTGCCCCTCGACGATATCAACATCATAACTGGGCGCCTCAGAATCGTGCAAGGCACGATCAATATCGCTGTCCTGAACACAGCCGCTAGGCTAACGCCAAGTTGGGACGAGCAGAGCATGATGCTCGTCATCGACGAATGCCACAAAGCGGCGAGCCCCAAATTCAGCTCGATTTTATCTTTGCCCGCTCGCTATCGAATGGGACTTTCGGCAACGCCGGAGAGGCCGTACGATGAAGGACTAAGAACCCTTTTAATACCCTCCTTGGGCGAGGTGATTTATCAATACAGCTATGGTGATGCCTTGCGAGATGGCGTCATTGTCCCGTTCGACTTAAACAACGTCGTATTTGAGCTGGAGGAGGATACTCGTCTAGCTTATGAAAAACTTACACGATCGATTGCCAAAGCCATATCTCAATATGGCGCCGACTCGTCAGAGGCGATCCGTCTTTATCTCAGGCGCGCTCAAATTCTCAATTCGAGCCCGGCGCGCGTAAAATTGGCACTCCGACTGGCATCAAAAAATCGCGGGCGCAGGATACTCATCTTCCACGAGAACGTGGAGGCGTGCACTGTGATCGACGAGGTTCTAAGAACAGCGGGTATTCGGTCCGGGCTCTATCACTCCGGACTGAGCGGCCGTTCGCGAACTGAGACGCTGTCGAACTTCCGGAAGGGCGAAATTGAGGCACTAGTCACGTGTCGCGCGCTCGACGAAGGTTTTAATGTACCCGAGACTGAGGTTGGCATTATTGCCGCGAGTACGGCTACCCGCCGGCAACGCATTCAACGTCTTGGGCGTGTTCTTCGGCCGGCAAGCGGCAAGGATCGCGCCGCTGTGTACACCCTCCTCGCCACAGGCCCTGAAATGGCACGGCTGAAAAGCGAGGAAGAGGAGCTGGAAGGTGTCGCTAACGTGACCTGGAGTCGGGCATGAGAAAAGTTATGATCTCGCCCTGTCAGGAAGATCACATATTTACTCTATGTGATCCGGACGAGCCTTCAGAGACGGCGTTTGAGGCGATCACCCTGCGCGCATTCGCGTGTCTCTTTCCAAAATACCAATGCGTAATCTTCGGTGGAAGATTTCTTTATGAGGATCAGATTCATAAGCCTGATTTGGCTATGGTAGCGCGCGATAGATCCCATTGGTTTATCGTCGAGGTTGAGCTTGTCTCGCATCCTCTTGAGCGCCATGTCCTGCCTCAAGTCCGAGCGTTCCGTTATGGAGATCCGCAAAGCGATTGCGCTAGCATTCTCTTGTCTTATGAAGGAATGGCTCCTTGGCTGGGGCTGCATCGAAGGGTCGTTGCCCGTCATGCAGGGGAATGCGGGCCGAAATTCTCTTGGTCGACACAGGACCGCTCTTGAGTGTGGCCGCTCTCCAAAACCTTCACCGACTTGAACGGATACAGGGGCTTCGGGCCCGTATGACAAGACGAAGCGGCGAGGCGAAACATGCAGCAGACCATCGGGATCGACATAGCTAAGGATACCCTTGACGCCTACCGGTTGGGCGATGGGCATCGGCTAAATGTCGACAATAATCGTGAAGGCCATCGGCTACTTCTGAAATGGATC